>CAZGOX010000069.1:9801-11167 GCA_964527955.1 uncultured Opitutaceae bacterium
TTACATCCCGGGGAAGCCGCCCTTGCGCTTCAGCGCCTCCATCTGGCGCATCATCTTTTTCGGGTCGCCGCCCTTCATCATGCGCATCACCTTTCGCATCTCCTGAAACTGGTTCAGGATCTGGTTGACCTCGACGATTTTGACCCCGGCCCCCCCGGCGATCCTTTGGCGCCGCTGGCCGTTGAGCAGCTCCGGCTTCCGCCGTTCCTGCGGCGTCATCGACTGGATGACGGCTTCGGTCCGCGCCATCCGCTTCTCGGCGTCGTCTCCCAGCTTGATGCCGCTCATCCCGGGGATCATGCCCATGATGCCCTGCATGGAGCCGAGCTTCTTCACCTGCTTCAGCTGGGCGAGGAAGTCCTCGAGGTTGAAATCGCCCTTCCGGAGGCTCTCGGAGAGCTTCTCCGCCTCCTTCTGGTCGATGGCCTCCTGCGCCTTCTCGACAAGGGACACCACGTCTCCCATGCCGAGGATGCGGGACGCAAGTCGGTCGGGATGGAACTCCTCAAAGTCGGCGATCTTCTCGCCCGTGCCGGCAAACTTGATCGGGACTCCGGTGACGGCCTTCATCGACAGGGCAGCTCCGCCCCTGGCGTCGCCGTCGAGCTTGGTGAGAACGATGCCGGTGAGGGCGAGGGCATCGTGGAATGCCTTCGCCACGTTCACGGCCTCCTGGCCGAGGGCGCCGTCGACGACGAGCAGCACCTCGCCAGGCTCGATCCTTGACTGGAGGCTCTTCGCCTCCTGGATCAGTTCCGCGTCGATCTGGAGCCGCCCGGCCGTGTCGAATAGGATTGCATCGGCCCCGGCTGCCGTGGCTGCAGCCAGTCCCGCCGCCCCGATCGACGGGACATCGGTCGAGGTGCGGTCGCAGTAGAACCCAAGTTCCTCCTGCTTCGCCAGGATCTCAAGCTGGTCGATGGCTGCAGGACGATAAACATCCACGGCCACCAGGAAAGGTCTATAGCCGCGCTTCTTGAGGAGCCGCCCAAGCTTGGCCGTCGACGTGGTCTTGCCCGACCCATGCAGGCCCACGAGAAGGATCTTCAGGGGACGCACGGCGCTCAGGCCGGATGCCCCCTCGCCGAGCAGGCGGACGAGCTCCTGGTGGATGATCTTTATGACCTGCTGGCCGGGAGCGACACCCTTGAGGACCTCCTGGCCGGCGCACTCGGACTGCACCCGGTCCGTGAAATCCCGCGCGACCTTGAAGTTCACGTCCGCGGCCAGGAGGGCGGTCCGGACCTCGCGCAGCGCCTCGGCCGTGTTTTCCTCGGTCAGCCGCCCGACCCCGCGAAGGTTGCGCAGCGCCTGGCTCAGCTTTTCGGTCAGGGAATCGAACATGGTCGGGCAAGAGGTATTGGCC
>CAZGOX010000070.1:0-9893 GCA_964527955.1 uncultured Opitutaceae bacterium
GAAAGCGCATTCTGATCGCAACGACGGCTCATCGTAGTTTTTCAACACCCTGCTAGAACAGGAAGTAACGCTGGGCCATGGGGAGCACCCTGGCCGGCTCACAAGTGAGGTGCACGCCGTCGGCCTTGACGGTGTAGGTCTCCGGATCCACCTCGATCTTTGGGAGGGCGTCGTTGTGGACCATGTCGCGCTTGCCCAGACCCCTTGTGCGGCGCACCGCCTCCAGGCGGCGCGCCAGACCCAGGCCTGACAACACCCCGCTCCGCAGCGAGGCCTCGCTGACAAACGTGAGGCACGTGGATCCGATCGCCCGGCCGAAGGCGCCGAACTGCGGCCGGTACATCGTGGGCTGCGGGGTCGGGATGGACGCGTTGGGGTCCCCCATGTTTGCGCAGGCGATGAAGCCTCCCTTGAGGATGAGCTCGGGCTTCACCCCGAAAAAGGCGGGCTTGAAGACGACCAGGTCCGCGAGCCTCCCGACGGCCACCGAGCCCACCGCATGCGAGATGCCGTGGGCGATCGCCGGATTGATCGTGTACTTCGCAAGGTAGCGCAGCGCCCGAAAATTATCGGCCGCGGGGTGGGCCGGGCTCTCCAGCTTTCCGAACTGCTCCCTCATCTTGTGGGCCGTCTGCCACGTGCGGAGGATCACCTCCCCCACCCGTCCCATCGCCTGGCTGTCGCTGGACATCATCGAGATCGCGCCCAGGTCATGCAGCCGGTCCTCGGCCGCGATCGTCTCGGGGCGGATCCGCGACTCGGCGAACGCCACGTCCTCGGGGATCCTCGAGTCGAGATGGTGGCAGACCATGAGCATGTCGAGGTGCTCGTCGATCGTGTTGACGGTGTACGGGCGCGTGGGGTTGGTCGAGGACGGCAGGACATTCGGTTCGCCGCACACACGGATGATGTCGGGGGCGTGGCCGCCTCCCGCGCCCTCGGAGTGGAACGTGTGGATCGTGCGGCCCTTGAACGCCTTCAGGCTGGCCTCGACGAACCCGGCCTCGTTGAGGGTGTCCGTGTGGATGGCCACCTGCACGTCGAGTTCCTCGGCCACTCCGAGGCAGGTGTCGATCGCGGCCGGGGTCGTCCCCCAATCCTCGTGCAGCTTGAGGCCGATCGCGCCGGCCAGCACCTGCTCCCGCAGCGGACCGGGCGTGGCGCAGTTCCCCTTGCCGAGGAACCCCAGGTTCATGGGGAACGCCTCCGCGGCCTCGAGCATGCGGTGCAGGTTCCAGGCGCCCGGCGTGCAGGTGGTGGCAAACGTGCCCGTTGCCGGACCCGTGCCGCCCCCGATCATGGTGGTGATGCCCGAGGCCAGGGCCTCGTCGATCTGCTGCGGGCAGATGAAATGGATGTGGGTGTCGATCCCGCCGGCCGTCACAATGCAGTGCTCGGCGGAAATCACCTCCGTGCAGGCGCCCACAATCATGGGGTCTTTCCGGCCGGTGGAGGGATCGGGGAAGGCCGAGCCGATCCCGCTTTGGATTCCCGGGTTGCCCGCGTGGCCGATCCCGACGATGCGCCCGTGCTTCACTCCGATGTCCGCCTTGACGACCCCGAGGATCGGATCGAGCACGAGGGCGTTGGTGAGGACGAGGTCCAGCGAGTCCGCGTCCCCGGCGATCGGCGACTGGCCCATGCCGTCGCGGATCACCTTGCCTCCCCCGAACTTGATCTCGTTCCCGTAGCCTCCCCCCTCGGCGATCAGGTCCCGCTCGACCTCGACGAAGAGCCCGGTGTCGGCCAGGCGCACGCGGTCCCCCGTGGTCGGGCCGAACATCTCGGCGTACTGGCGGCGGGAAAGGTTGAGGGACATGACGCTAGAGCCTTCCGTTGACCTTTGCGTTGAGCCCGAAGACCTCGCGCGCGCCGGCCAGGGCCACAAGCTCGACCCTCTTCGTGTCGCCGGCCTCGAACCGGACGGCGGTGCCGGCGGGAATGTTGAGCCGGAAGCCGCGCGAGGCCGCTCGGTCGAAGAGGAGGAACTCGTTCACCTCAAAGAAGTGATAGTGCGAGCCCACCTGCACGGGCCTGTCCCCTGAATTGACGACCTCGAGCGACACGGTGGGCAGGCCCGCGTTGGCGGCCAGCGGCGGTGCTCCGTCCGGATGGATGATCTCTCCCGGGATCATATAGATCGTTGAGTCCAGGCAATCGGGGCTCGAGGTAGGGACGGGCGGCCCGCCCGTCCGAGAATGCGTCCGGGCCATTCGTAGGCCCGGACGCGCGGGCCGCGCGTCCCTACCCTTGGAACGAGGGCAGAGCCCCTTCTGGATGGATTCATCGGATTGGGTTGTGGACCGTAACGAGCTTCGTGCCGTCCGGGAAGGTGGCCTCCACCTGCACCTCGTGCAGCATCTCGGGCACACCCTCCATGACGTCGCCCGCCTTGAGGATCGTGGTCCCGAAGCCCATCAGCTCGGCCACCGATTTTCCGTCCCGGGCTCCTTCGATGATCTCGTGTGTGATCAGGGCCACCGCCTCGGGGTAGTTGAGCTTGAGCCCGCGCTCCCGCCGGCGGCGCGACAAATCGGCGGCGACCACCACGAGGAGCTTGTCACGTTCGCGTGGGGTCAGGTGCATGTCATACCTGAAGGTGCTGCTTCACGATCTCGTCGGTCAGGGCTGCGACTCCCCCGGAATAGGTGATGGCTCCCCGGTCCATGGCATAGAAACGGTCTGCGACGTCGCGGCAAAAATCAACGAATTGTTCGACGAGCAGGATGGCGAGGCCGCCCTCCTTCTTGAGCCGCTGGAGCATGTCGCCAATCTCCTCGATGATCGACGGCTGGATGCCCTCGGTGGGTTCGTCGAGCAGGAGGAGCTTGGGGCGGGTGAGCAGCGCCCGCCCAATGGCCAGCTGCTGCTGCTGGCCGCCGCTGAGGACCCCGCCCTTCCGTCCAAGCATGGACTTGAGCACCGGGAAGAGCGCGTACACCCGGTCCAGGTCGCTCTGCGCCTCAGCGCGGCTCCGGGAGTGCATGAGGAGGCCGATCCTGAGGTTCTCCTCCACGGTCAGGTGCGGGAAAATGTCGCGGCCCTGGGGCACGTATCCGAGGCCGTTCCGGGCCCGGTCCGCCGTGGGCATGCCCGCCATGGAGCTCCCTGCGAAGAGCAGCGAGCCTGCGCGCATGACCCGCTGGCCCATGATGACACGCAAGGTCGTGGTCTTGCCGACGCCGTTCCGGCCCATGAGGCACACCACCTCGCCCATGGCCACCTCAAGGTTGACCCCGCGCAGGATGCGCGACCCGCCGATGTCGGCCTCCACGGTCTCGAGCTGGAGGAGCGGCGGCGTCATTTGTTGCCCTTTCCGCGCCCCAGGTACACCTCGCGGACCTTGGGGTTCGACTGGACGTTCTCGAAGGACCCCTCGCAGAGCAGCGAACCCTGGTGCAGGACGGTCACCTTGCGGCCCTGGGCGATCTGGCGCACGAAGGTCATGTCGTGCTCGACCACGATCAAGCTGTGCTTGCCGGCGAGGGAGATCAGGAGTTCCCCGGTCCGGTGCGTCTCCTCGTCGGTCATTCCGGCAGCGGGCTCATCCACCAGCAGGAGCTGGGGATCCTGCGCCAGCAGCATGCCGATCTCGAGCCACTGCTTCTCGCCGTGCGCAAGCTGGCCCGCCCGCCAGTCGCGCTTCGAGTCGAGGCGCACCAGCTTCAGAAGCTCGTCGATCCGGTCGCGCTCGGTCGACGTCCACTTGTGGAAGATCGAGCTGAACACCCCTCGCGGCCCCTTGACCGAGAGCACGAGATTCTGCCAGACGGTGTGCTCCACGTAGACGCTGGGCGTCTGGAACTTTCGGCCAATTCCGAGCCTGTTGATCTCGTACTCGTTCAGCGCGGTGAGGTCCGTGTGCCCGAACTCGATGGTACCCTTGTCGGGCTTGGCCCTTCCGGTTATCAGGTCGAAGAACGTGGACTTCCCGGCTCCGTTCGGGCCGATGACCGTCCGCAACTCGCCCTCGAAAAGGTAAAATGTCAGGTCCGAGATGGCCTTGAACCCGTCGTAGGTCTTGGTGACGTCCTCGACGCCGAGGAGAAGCTGGCTCATGGGGGACCGCCCTTCCTTCGCCAGAGGGGCGCAAGCTTCCCGGGCAGGCTGACGATCCCGCCCGGCAGGAACAGGACGACCAGGATGAACAGCGTCCCGAGGATGATCAGCCACAGGTCGGGATACGCCTCGGTGGCCCAGCTCTTCAGGGCGTTGACCCCGATGGCGCCGACGATCGGGCCGACGAGGGTCCCGCGTCCGCCGACCGCCACCCAGACCACCGCCTCGAGCGACTTGTCGGTGGCCATCTCGCTCGGGTTGATGCCGCCGACCTGCGGCACATAGAGAATGCCCCCGATCGCGGCGATCAGAGCGGCGAGGACGAAGATGAATATCTTGTAGTGGGCGGCGGCATATCCGCTGAAAAGCACGCGGTTTTCGCCGTCCCGGATCGCCTGCTGGATAAGCCCGAACTTGGTGCGGCTGAGCCAGCGGCACCCGAGGTAAATCAGCAGGAGCGCGACCGCCGTCGCCATGTAGAGCCCGCGCTGGGTGGAGGGCAGCCGGAGATCGAATCCCAGCAGGAACTTGAAGTCGGTGAAGCCGTTGTTCCCGCCCATCAGCAGCGAATTGCGGAAGAAGAGCAGGGACGCCGCGTACGTCAGGGCCTGGGTGAGGATCGAAAAGTAGACCCCGCGGATTCGGGAGCGGAAGCCCAGGTACCCGAACGCGGCCGCCAGGGCCCCCGGCAGCACAAACGCCATGAGAAGCGCGAATAGGAGGCTCGAGAAGGGCCTCCAAAACGGCGGGAGAAAGTCCCACCCCAGGAACACCAGGAAATCCGGGATCGGTTTGTGGTACTGCCCCAGGGTGCCGATCATGCGCATCAGGTGCATGCCCATCATGTACCCGCCCAAACTGAAGAAAAGCGCCTGCCCCAGGCTCAGCAGGCCCGTGTAGCCCCAGAGCACGTCCACGCTGATGGCGAGGATCGCATAGCTCAGGTATTTGCCATAGAGATTGATGGCAAAGTCGCTCACATGCAGCGCGCTGCTCGCTGGCACAAGGGCGTTGAGACAGGGCAGTACAACAAGGACCACAAGCACCGCCAGCGCCGTCGCCCAAAATTCGACTCTCTTCGAGGTGCGCATGCCGTCAGTCGAGGCTCCGGCTCTTGGTCGTGAACAGCCCGCCCGGCTTCCATTGCAGGAACAGGATGATTGCTATGAGCACGGTGATCTTGCCCACGACCGGTGACTGAAGCAGCTGCTGCAGGACCTGGTCCACCGTGCCGATGCCGAGAGACGCGCAGACCGTACCCACGATGCTTCCCACGCCGCCCACCACGACGACCATGAAGCTGTCGACGATGTAGTTCTGGCCGAGGGAGGGGCCGACATTCCCGATCTGCGAAAGAAAGGCCCCGGCAAGGCCCGCAAGGCCCGAACCGAAGGCAAATGTCATCATGTTCACGCGGTTGGTGCGGACGCCCATGCAGGCCGCCATGTCCCGGTTCTGCATCACCGAGCGGATCAGGAGTCCCAAGGGAGTCCTGGTGAGCAAAAGCCAGGTGCCGAGGACGATCATGACCGCGAAACCGATCACGAACACCCGATTGTACCCGAAGCTGACATCGTGGATGCTGAAATGCCCGAGCAGCCACGACGGCGAGTCGACGTCGACGTTGTTCGAACCAAAGACCATCCGAAAGCACTGCTGCATGAAGAGCGACACGCCCCAGGTCGCTAGAAGCGACTCCAGCGGCCGGCGATAGAGGAACCGGATCACCGTGCGCTCGAGGACCAGGCCGGCCAGGGCCCCCGTGAGAAAGCTGAGCGGTATCGCGACCAGGAAATAGCTTTGGTACAGCCAGCCCCCGGCGTTCAGGCCGGGAAGGCTGAGTCCAAAGCCCACCTGCTTGCCGAAGAACGTGAAGGGAAGCGTGATTGCGAAGCGAAAGCCGGCCCCGAAGAGGTTCTGGACCACGTAGCAGGTGTAGGCCCCCACCGCGATCATCTCGCCGTGGGCCATGTTGATGACTCCCATCAGGCCGAAGGTGATCGCAAGGCCCAGGGCGACCACCAGCAGGATCGAGCCGAGGCTCAGTCCCCGGAAGATCGTCCCGAAGAAGTTGACCCGCTCGATGTGCCGCTGCAGTGCTTCCACGGCCTCACCGGCCGCCTTCGCCACGGCGGGCGCAGTGGCCCGGTTTGCAACCAGCGCCTTAAGTTTGTCGAGGCTGCCAATGGAGTTGAGCTGCGAGAGCTGCTGAATGGCCCCAACCTGCACGGCGGGATCGGAATCGCCCAGCCGGAGGAGCGCCACGGCCTCGTCGATGGCCTTTCGGACGCTTTCGTCGGGTTCCTTGGCCCGCCTGGCCTCCAGCACCGGGATATAGGCCCTCTTCTGCGAATTCCCCAGCTTCACGACGGCCGCCCGGCGGGCATCCGGATCCGGATCCGCGAGCGTCAGGGCGTCGAGGACCTGCTGGATCGCGCTCCTAAGCCGCATGTCGGTGTCCGCGGTATCTAGAGCATTTGGATCGAAGCGCAGGTCCCGGCCCTGGGCGTCCTTTACAATCTGGCCTGTGTCGATGCGGATGGCGCGCGCCTTGCCCGTTGAATCCTGTTGCTCCTCGAGCAGCACGGGCACGGAGGTGCCGTCCGTCGGATGGATCAGGTAGATCTCCCCGCGGGTCCAGGCCATGAGCACGTCGTGCGCGACCTTCGACCCGGACTCCGAAAGCGTGCCGAGGGACTGCTGCTGGGTGGCCCCCTGGCTCAGGATGGTCTGAACCAGCATCTGCCGGACGGCAGGCTCGCCTCCCGCCTGCGGTGCGCCCAACGCCGACGCTCCTCCCCAACAGGAGAGGAGCACGGCTGTGGCTAGGAACCTGGCGGCCCGCGCGCCCTTACTTGGCTTGGGCGGCAAGCTGCTCATCAAGTCCCTTCAGGAGCCAGGGTTCGCCCTTAACCTGGTCGAAGGTCTTGATGATCTTGAACTGTCCGTTGGCCTTGGTCTCGCCAATATAGACGTTCTTCGTGGCATGGTGATTTGCCGTGATTGTGATCAACCCGCCCGGGCCCGCAAAGGAGACGGCCCCGGATTCAAGCACCTTGCGGACCGCGTCGACGTCGAAGGTCCCGGCCTTCTCAACCGCCGCCTTCCACAGGTAAGCGCCGTCGTAGGAGAGCACCATGGGGCTGTCCACGGCGCGCTTCTCCTTGACCACGCCCGGATAGCTCTCCGAGGCCAGCCAGCCGTTCCAGCTCGTCAGGAACGCCTCGTTCTCGGGGGTCTTAAGCGACTGGAAGTAGGTCCAGCAGCCCAGTTCGCCAACCAGGTTGGTGGTCGGTATGCTGCGGAGCTCGTCCTCGGCCAGACTGAAAGAGACAACCGGGCAGTCGGAGGCGCTCAGGCCCGCCGCGACGATCTCCTTGAAGAAGGCCACATTCGAGTCGCCGTTGATCGTGTTGAGCACGCAGGCGTCGCCACTCGCTGCGAACTGCTTGATCTGGGAAACGATCTGCTGGTAGTCGCTCCAGCCGAAAGGTGTGTACGTGCCGGCGGAAATGATCTTGCCGGTGCTGTCCTTGTCGAGGCCTCCGCCGATGTTCTCAATCGGCACCCCGTGCAGGAGCAGGTACTTGAGAAGGACCAGGTTGGTGGTCCTGGGATAGACGTAGTCGGTGCCCACCAGGAAGAACTTCTTCTTCCCCTGAGCCAGGAGGTAGTCCACCGCGGGGGTGGCCTGCTGGTTCACGGCCTCGGCGGTGTAGAATATGTTCTTGGACTCCTCTTCTCCCTCGTACTGCACCGGGTAGAAGAGCAACCCGTTGTCCTTCTCGACCACGGGGAGCACGTATTTCCGGCTCACGGAGGTCCAGCAGCCGAAGATCACGGCCACCTTGTCCTGCTCGAGAAGCTCCTTTGCCTTCTCGGCAAAGTTTGGCCAGTTCGAGGCGCCATCGACGATGACGGGCTCGATCTTGTAGCCGTTCACGCCACCCGAGGCGTTGATCTGGTCGAAGGCATAGAGCAGGACGTCGCGGAGCGACGTCTCGCTGATCGCCATTGTTCCGGATAGGGAGTGCAGGATGCCGACTTTGACGACCTTTTCCTGCGCATGGAGGGAGGTTCCGGCTGCGATACAGGCTGCAAACGCAGCCGCGGTTAGGATTCTTGGTAGTTTGATCATGATGCTGTGGAGCTGATTTCGTGCGGACATGAAAAAGGGCGGCACGGTTGGATAACCGCGCCGCCCAGCGGAAGGACAGGCGACCTGGGCGCGGTCGCTCCCCGGTCACCCAAAACAGTTGGGATGGCTCAGAACTTGAAGACCGCCTCTGCGCCGATGAAGTTGGCGCTGTTCCAGCCGTAGCTCTTGTAGCTTGTGTAGGAGTATTGGACCTTGAAGGACAGGTTGGCATTCACGGTGTAGTTCGGCGCGATGCTGTACTTGGTGTAGCTCGGCCCGCCGGAAACGTCCTCGCCGCTGACGCAGAACCAGGTGTTCCACGTCGGGTTGGCGGTGAAGTCATAGTAGAACAGCCAGTTGGAGCCCTTGCCCGTGCCGCCCGGCTCGGTAAGGGAACCCCCGTCCTTGTAGATCTCCTCGGCCGCAAAGCTCGAGGTCTTGTCCACGGTGTAGCTGGCCCACACGTCATAGACGGTGTCCGCATGCGTCTCGAAATTGCCCTTGGTGTCGTATCCGATCCCGAACCAGAGCGTCAGGTTGCTGATCGAGGTGTCGGTGAAGTACGCCTCGCCGCCGGCATTGTGCTTGAACTCGCCGTCGCCCTCGGTGGCCGCGTAGCCGGGCTTCGAGTTGAGCGAATCCACAATGGCAAAACCGAGCGTGTCGGTCTTCGTGGGAGAGTAGTCGACCTTGAACCCCTCGTGGTAGCCCGGGATCGGCGCCAGGAACTGCTGGTTGGCGAGCGTGATCATATTGTCCGCGTCGAAATAGAAGGACTCGTACCCGAGGTAGCTCAGGAACTTTCCCGCCGTGAAGGTCACCCCGGCCGTGTTGGTATATGCGATATCGGCATCAAGGATCGTCAGCTCCCCGCCCGACGGGGTCACGCCGCCCTCCGCCGAGGGGCGGTAGTAGAGGCTGAAATTCGCCGTCGTGTTCTTGGTCGGCGTGACGATCGCGTCCAGGTAGGCGGCGTCCAGGTTGAACGAGTCAAACGAATTCCCCGGAGACGGGGACGTGTACTGGTACGAGCCGGTGGCCCAGCCAGTTACGGACAGGGTGTCGTTGATCTTGACTTGGGCGAATGCCGGCAGGGCCGCGGCAATTGCGGCTAGTCCCGCGATTGTAGAACGAATTTTCATGGCAGGGCGTTTGGATTTATCTGTTGGTTTGCTCGTGGAACGTCCACTAGGCCCCAGCCGGGTAGCAGCATCTTTGCCAATTCGGGAGCCCGGGCATAAATTTTTCGTTAATTGGCAGCCGCCGCGGTTTGCAGGCAATACTCGGGCTTACCGCCTCCGGCGCTGGCTGCGCAGCCACGGCCATTGCAACCAATTGTCAGTAAGCGCAATGCGCACGCACACCTAAGACGCTTACAGGGCCGCGGGAACCGTTGTAGGCCGGGTTGACGACCAGCTGGTAGTCTGCCGCCAGGGCGAGCCAGGAGACCGGCTTCCAGTTATAATAGCACTCCGTGACATCCTCGGTTGCGTAGGAGAGCCTGCCGTCGCCAATGCTGAAGTCGTATCCGCCGGCCGCGAGATAGCGGCGATGATCGGCCGAGAGGCCGTCAACCACCTCGGCCAGCCCAACGGTGTCATCCCTTCGGCCCCAAGCTGCCCCCTGAAGGCTGAGGCCAGCTGCAACTGATGAATCTATCTCAGTGAAGGCCCAGGTTTCGGTGTGCCCGTCGTTC
>CAZGOX010000070.1:9993-11089 GCA_964527955.1 uncultured Opitutaceae bacterium
TGCAACTGATGAATCTATCTCAGTGAAGGCCCAGGTTTCGGTGTGCCCGTCGTTCCAACTCGCCCGGGCAAACGCTCCAAGGTCGGAAGTGAGCTCCTGGTCCCAGCTTATGCCGGCCCCAACCTTGGACCGGTACCCGCGGGTGTTGACGACGTCCAGGCCGGCTGAGGGATTGGAGACCGAAAGGGCATAGCTTCCCATGTCAGCCCTGTTCCAAAACACAAATGGGCGCACGGTCCCGGTCCGGTCCCCAAGGGCATATCGGCGGTCCCACTGCAGGACCTGGCCCCACGCCCTGAAAAGGTGCTTGTCGAGCGCGCTCCCGTTTGCCTCGGCCGGTTCCATGAAGACTCCGTAGTGCGCGGTCCAATCCTTGCGGTTGAGCTCCGCCGTGAATCCGCCCGTGTAGCCATTCGTGTCCGCCGGGAAGTCCCAGGCCCCGCTGTCCATCAGCGCCACGTCCAGGAACTGCGTCCGCGGATCGTGGCTGAACGCATTGTCGTCGAAGACATCGGTCGCCGCGACCTTCCCGGCCGTAAGGACGATCCTGTCGACTTCCTGGACGCCTGCCAGCTGGTTTTCGTCGTCCTCCACCTTCTCGGTCTCGCCGCCCAGCCCGATTGTCTGGCGGAAAAGGAGCCGGGCAAGGTTGAGGACGGGCGCGGTGCCGGACGCATGGGTCGCCTCGCCATTTGGAAAACCCGCGATGCCCTGGGTTCCGCTCAACCCGGTGCCCTGGGTGAGCTCGGGATCGAGATACAGGCCGCCCCCCCTCCCCACGCCGTACCCCAGAAACAGGGTCGCCGAGAAGGTGTGCTTGTCTTCCGCCGAACCCTGGAGGCTCTCAAGCCCTTCATAAGGCGAATGGAATCCGTAATGCCATTGGTCCACGACCGTCGCCTGGGCGTGAATGCTCCACGGGGCGGGTTCCGCTGTCTGTGCCGGGCTTGGCCTGACCGAAAGGAGCATCACGGCCATTCCGCCGATTCTTGGGAGGAGTCGATTCATCTTCGGAGTGCCCGGATCTGGATGCCGGATCTCCTAGGGCGTGTATGCAAAATCGTCCATTTCCGAACACGTGGGAATCAATGCATGA
>CAZGOX010000071.1:0-10852 GCA_964527955.1 uncultured Opitutaceae bacterium
CACGGGCTGGGTGGCCGTGTCGGGACCCCAGTTGTAGACGGACGAGAACCCGACGGCGTAGCCCAGCATCGTCGCGAGGCCGACCGACGCCAGCACCGAGCCCGCGGCGGCCTCGGTGAACAGCCTCACCCTGGGACGCGGCCCCCAGGCGTGCCAGACGAGCGTGAGCGAACCGAGGCACTGGCACATGGCCGTGATGGCCGCGATCCTTCCTAACTGCGGCGCCGCACCGAGGCCCGGGTCGTGGGCCAGCAGTGAGCCGATTCCCAGGTCCCGGTTGAACAGGCACTCCGCGAGCCTGAGAAAGGAAAGGGTCGCCGGGAGCAGCGCCAGCCAGCCGGCGGACCGCCATCCCTGCTCGCGCCCCACAAGCACCAGCCCGACGGAAAAGAAGACGAGCGCGGGCTCGAACCTGATCTCCGACAGGGTTCTCCACACAGGGATATTCCAGTCCAGGTGCAACAGGCCGGAAACCCCCACTGCGCCGATTCCGGCGAGGACCAGCGCCAGAAGCCAGGACGCCTCCTCTAGCCACTTTCGGCGCGGCATGGTCGGAAGGGTTGACATGATGGCGTTTACCTAATGAAAGTCCCTGGCGTTCCCGGGCGGGAACGCCAGCCACTGAATCAGATTGCGCGGTTCCCGCAATCGCCTTTTGCGGCGTGCAGCGCCCTTCATCGCGCCGCCGGAGCGGCCGGCCCGGGAGCCTTGGGAGGCGGCGGAGCCTGGGGGGGCTGGACAGGCTTGGTCACCTTCGCCAGGCTCCACGAGGGCTTCTCCACGCTGCCGGTGAGCCTCATCTCAAATACGTCCGACAGCGGCGAGAGCACGGCGCCCACGAGCATCTCAGGCAGCAGCTTGCTCTGGCCGAAAGGGTAGATCTTGGCCTTGATGTCGAGCTCGTGCCGGTCGAGCGAATAGGTGCCGTGGGCGTCGATGTCGGAATTGGCGCCGGTCACCTTGATGTTCGGGAACACAAGCTGGCGTCCGTCGATCTTGAATTCGCCGTGCGCCGACGTGAAGCGAAGCGACGTGAACTTGAGCAGGTCCGAGAGCAGCCCGAGCATGCGCACCTGGCCGAGCTCCGGCCCCTCCAGCAGGGCCTGCCCTGCCCCGTGGTAGCTGAACGGATCCCCGTACCGGCCGTCCGCGGAAACGTCGAGGTTGAAGCGGACGCTGGCCCTGTCCCCCAGGAAGGTGGACGCAGCCCTGGGGCGGGAGCGCTTGCGCCCGGCGATGAAGCCCTCGGCCGCCACGACGGCCTGCCCCAGGCTCCCGTTGCGGCAGTTTGCGGCGAAGGACACCCGCCTGTCGGGGCCGGTTCCCCGAACCTCGAGCCGGCCCGACGCGGCCCCCCCCGCGAATGCCGCCGTCACAGGCTCGATCTTCAAGTCGTCGTCGCGCAGGTCCGCGGTGAAGGCCACGTGGTCGAGCGGCCAGTTGTACAGGGTGAGCGGACCCTCGGACTGGACGCTCGCATGCGCGGCGCGGTGCGGCGCGCCCGCCTTCTTGGGGAGGTCGGCCGTGCCGTTGACAATCAGCACGGGCGGCCGCGCGTACACCAGATGGGCGGCCTCGACCGTCCCGGGCTTGCCGAGAAGCCTTGCGAGGTCGAGCGGATCCAGCGACGACGTCGCCTCGAATTCGAGGTGATGGATTCCGTCCGGTCCGGGGGTCGTCCTGCGGAAGAATGTCGCCGCAGCGGCCCCGGCCCCGTGCTCGGCGCGAACCTCGATCCCGTCGACGAACACCGGGCGCACGAACAGGAGCGTGCGCACGCGGTCGAAGGCCGCCCCCCGGACGACCGGGTGCGCGCCATCCACCTGCACGAAGGCCACGCTGCTGCGGCCCTTGTCCCTCCAATGGCCCTGCAGGTCCACGCTCGCCCGGGGCGGTTCCGCCGGGAACACAAAGTTGCCGAATAGCGCCGGCCACCACTGGGGAAACCACGAGGAGAGCGCCATGGGCCTGAGGGCGCCCTCGAGCACGAAGCGGTATTCGCCCGTCGGAAGGTCCTGGCTGTAGGTCCCCCGCGCAAAGTTCTCCCCGGATCGGACCCGCGCGTCGGTGGCGAGGAACCTGCGCCCGTCAAAGTCGACGCGCCCGCTTACGTCGTCCAGGGTCACGGCCCTGATCTTCAGGCCGTGGGTCGCGACGCGGGCCGTCGTCCGCATGAACTTCCATCCCGGCCCCAGTTCGGCGCCGCCGGAAACCTCGACGGGCGACCCGGGGTCGGCGAACTTCCGGAGATCCCGGTGGAAGCGCGCGGAAACGGTGTCGACCAACGAGGGATCGAGCGCGCCATCATAGCGCACATAGGCGGTCCTGGCCTTGAGGTCGGCATCGACCCCGATCGCAAGCGGGGATCCGAGCAGCAATCCGCAGGCCTCGACGCGAAGCCTGGGCAGGGGCCCGGGCTCGACCGAGGCAAACGGGGCGGCGAACACGAGCCCCTTGGCCTCCGCGGCCCCGGCCGTCACGTCGACCGATCCGGGTTCCAGGCGCCCGTGATCGGCGTCCAGCGTGCCGCGAATGCGGGCCCGAAGCCCGCTCGCCGAACCGCCTCCGGGCAGTGCAACCCTGCCGACGTCGAGGCTGAGTTCGAAGGGCGATGTTCCGCGCTTGTGGAGGGAGATCGTGGTGGAGGCCTGGATGTCCGTCGCCTGGAATGCGACCGGTTTCTCCAGCCGGATGCCGCCGGCCAGCAGCCCAAGGTCCGCAAGGGTGCCCCTTCTTCCCGACGGCGTGAACGTCGCCCGGAGCACGGGGTCCTCCAGCGCGCCAAGGCCCGACATGGCCGCTCCGATTCCGCGGGTGACCAGGACATAGTTCCTCGCCAGGACCTCCGTCAGGGGAAGCGGGGCCCTCCTGCCCGGCCGCGATCCCCCGAGCCGGAGGGCTCCGCGCGCGAGGAATTCCAGGTTGCCGATCCGGCAGGTCAGGTACCGGACCCTGACGTCGGAGCCGTCCGGCACGAACGAGGCATCGAGGTCGCGCACCACCTCCTCGCTCCGGCCCGATGGCGAAAGCATCGACGGCACCCGGATGCTCAGCCCCGTCACACGCACTTCGAGGGGCTCGAACCGGTCGGCGATCAGCGCCCAAGGCCGGACTTGAACGTAGGCGGCGTCCGCGGTCACGACCGGCTCATCGTACGGGGCCAGGGTCAGGCGGGCGTCCCGGACCAGGATCCTGCCCGACGGGTCGAAGAGGGTCCTCCCAAACGTCGCATGCAGGCCGGACGCCGCAAGGCGCGCCTCGATTTCGCGCACCACGAAGCCCGGCAGCTCGAGTTGCCGCGTCGTGGCGATGTAGGCCTGGGCCGCCGCCAGGACCGCGAGGAAGAGCCAGAAGGTCCAGACCGCAACCGTGGCGATCCACGACCCGCACACGCGCGCGCCGCCCAGGCAGGCTTGGAGGATGCGAGGCTTCATGCGTCCGCGGACGGCGCTTCAGCGTCCGGCCGGCGCCTGCGGCGGGCCGGGATCACGGGCCCCATAGGTCAGCGTCCAGAGGGCGTCGAGCAGCGGTTGCTCGACGTCGAAGTCCGCGTCGAATTCGCGGGACCCGGCAATCTGGCGCGAGGCGCCCAGCCGGTCCGAGAGCAGGAGCGTGCTCATGCTCGTCTGCTCGCGCCCCTCCCCTCCCGGGAGCGACACGACGGCGTCGAGGCGGAATTTCCAGGGCTTCTCCTCGCCGTCCACGTTGACCTTGTCGGTGAACGAATCGGCCTCGAAGCCCTGCGCCCGAAGGGTGCGAAGCCGGGCGAGGACTGCCTGGACCGCGTCGGGAGGCGGGGGAGCCCCTGCGACCGCCGTCCAGTTGAGGACCGCGGCTCCCGTGGCAAGATTGGTGAGGGTGAGCCCCGTGATGGCCGCCCCGGCGGGCATGTCCCGCAGGAGCCGGTCGCGCCAGGCCCTCGGGGCCACGGCCGTCTCCCTGAGTATGTCGGGGTCGACGACATAGACCGAGGACTCGCTCGCCAGGCGCGCGTAGGCCCGGTTGTCGCGGGGGTTGGCCACGCCGATCTGGAGGACCAGCGGCGAGGAGGCCCCTGCGATCCGGGACCCCGGGGGCGGAGGCTGCAGCGTAAGGGTCACCTCGCGCTCAGGACGGTTGAAGCCCCAGTTCTCAAGGTCGGCGGCCTGCGGGGCGTCGCTCAGGAACCTGTCGGCGGTCAGCTGGGACAGCTTGGAAAGAAGCCGGCGGACCGCGTCCGAGTCCGCGGGGCGGGTCTGCGGGCCTTGCCCGCCGCCGCCCCGCAGCACGATCTGCCAGCCGGCCGGGCCGGCCGGCTGGTTCGGCCCGACGGGCTCGAGCCGTTCGAGGCTGAGGTCGGGCCGGTTGGGTTCGGAGAGGGTGATCGCCGTCACGGCATCGGGATCGAGGTCGAGCACATGGGTGTCGCGAAGCTTCTCCTGCGCGTCCTGCAGCGTGCCCATCAGCGCACCCGGGATGACCACGGTGAACAGGGCCGCCCGGTCCTCCAGCTGGGCGTAGTATTCACGGTCGCTCCCCGGCGCCGTTGACGGGTTCACGGGCTGCCCGATGAGGAGGGTCTCGCGGCGGTTTCTTCCCTCGATCGTGACGCGCAGGGCGGGCGCCGCCGCCGGCGCCGGCTGGGACGGGGCCGCCGGCACAAAGCCCTTCACGCGCAGGGCGTCGAGGTCGTTGATCGCCAGCTTGACCGCGTCCGTGCTGGCCCGGGCCAGGATGGGCGTCTCGAAGCGCCAGCGGTCGGGATCCCGCCGGATCCGGACCCTCACCCCTGCGGGTGCGCCGATCTGAAGGTTGAGCGAGCTGGCCTCGAACACCGGGATGGTCAGCAGCGTGTCGGCCCGGACCCGGTCAACCTGGAGGGAAAGGCTGTCGGCGAGCTCGCGCCCCACGACGTCGATGCGCTTTCCGTCCGCGGTGAGCAGGTAGAGGCGGTCGCCCACCTTGGTCACATCGCCCAGGCGAAGCGTCGTCGTCACCGGCGGGGTCCCGGTCGTATCGGGCCCGCCCGAAGTGAAGGTCACGACGATCTTCGGCTGGTCCAGTCCGTAGTCGGCCAGGGACTGGCTGCTGCCGTTCAGGTCGGCCACGCTGAAGCTGGCGGACTGCTCCAGGAATTGGAGTTCGCTGATGATTCGCCCCACGGCATGCGGATTCGCCGGCCATTCGATGGGGCGGACGAGGAACCACGTGTCGCCGCGGCGCTCCAGGCTGTACGACCCGGTGGGCCCCGTCACGGTCAGGGCCCGGATGTCGGCGGCCTCCGCCCCGAGGACGCGCCGCCGCACCTCGAGCGCTGCCCGCTCGGTGCGCCAGTCGCCCTCGAATCGGAAGATGAACAGGAACAGGGCTGCGTTCAGCAGCAGCAGTACGACGGTGACTTTCGTGCGCATGGTGGTTTGGTTTTTCAGGTGCGCCTCGTCCAGTGGACTGCGAGCCCGAGGAGGATGGCGGCCCCGGGCAGCGCGAGGAGGATGGTGAAGCGAAGCTTGCGCAGCTCGCCGGCGCTCAGCGAGAGCTGGAAGCGCTCAATGGGGCGGGCTGGAATGTTCAGTTCGGTGTCCCGGTCCGCCAGCCAGTTCACGGCTCCCAGGAGCATGTTGAGCGACCCTGCGTTCTCTATCCGGGCGTTGCCGATGAGGTCTCCGGTCCCGAAGACAACGAGCCGGCCCCCGCGCACGCTGAACGGCAGGTTGTCCCGGGTGGCGACGCGCTCGGAGGCGACCGCGATTGGGAGCCTGTCGGCCGCGCCTGCCCCCGGGGGGGCCCGCAGGTCGATCCCGGGATTGTACACGGCCTGGCCCCGCGACCGGTAGTTGACCTCGCCCCAGGCCGTGGGCGAGCAGAGGGCGAGCGCCACCGTCGAAAGCCCGTAGCCGGCCGCCCGGGCCGGGTCGGGCCGGACGGTGCTCGCCGGGCCCACCCGAAGCAGGATCCCGTAGTTGACCAGGGTCTGGGTGATCGGGTGCCGCGGAAAGTCCCTGATGATGAGGTCGCCGTCCTCAGTCATGTTCTCGGCGCCGTTGTCCAGGATGAGGTCGTCGTCCGCCGTCACGCCCCAGTCGAGCAGCAGGTCCGAAAGTCCATGGGGATAGCCGGGCGACAGGAAAAGGATCAGCCTTCCGGCGTTGTTGCCGAGGTACTGGCGGAGCAGCTCCTTCTCGTAGGCCGAAAACGGGCTCTGGGGGGCGACGGCGACCAGAAGCGACGCATCCTGGGGGATCCTCCTGGCCGCCGAGAGGTCGACGACGTCGACATCGAAGTTGCGCTGGCGCAGCTGGTCGCGGGCCGTCGACAGGCCCCGGGCCGAATCGATGTCGTCCGGGCGCAGTTCACCGTGTCCCGTGAGAAAATAGACCTTTTTCCGGCCGGGGTTCGACACGGTGAGGATGGCGCCGGTGACCACCTGCTCCCCGATGAACGCACGCCGCTCGCGGCCTTCCACCGAGTACAGCTCCTGGCCGGTCAGCTTGATCGTGTTCTCGCCGGCGATGACCAGCACCTCGCCTGTCTGGTCCAGGCCAAGCTTCTCGACCTCGCGGCGATCCTTGAACACGTCGAGGTACTCCACGGTGACGCGCCCGTCCGGGTTGGGCTCGGTCGCGTACGCGTATTCCCGGAGCAGGCCGCGAATCTCCGGGCTCGCATCGCCCTCCCCCTCGGCGACGACCACCCGCACTGGGCCGCGCAGCTCCCGCAGGTAGGCCAGCGTCTCGGGCGAGAGCGAGTAGCGCCGGTACCTCGTGAGGTCGAAGCGCCAGGAGTGGTTGCCCGCGAGGTAGTTCAGGCCGCCGAAGAGCGTGAGGAACAGGACGGCCTGGACCACGAGGTTCGCGGTCCGGATCCAGCGTGCGCTGCGAAAACTTACGAAGGCGGTCATGGCGCGGGATTCAGCTGTGCATGTGCCGGGCCTCCACGCTGAGGATGCTGAAGATCAGGGCCAGGACGGTGCCGCTCACGTAGAACAGCAGCTGGCGCGTGTCGACCACGCCGCGGGTGAAGTCCTCCCTGTGCTGGAAGATCTGGGCGTAGTCCACGGCGGTCTTCAGGGGGTGAAGGGCGTCGCTGTTGAGCCACGATGCGTCCGGAAGGTAGTAGCCCCCTACAAAGATGAGCAGGAAGAGCATCGCGAAGCAGAGGATGCCGGCCACCGCCTGGTTGCGGGCGAACGAGCTCGCAAGGACGCCTATCGCAATGAACAGAAGCCCGGACACGGCGATGAAGAGGTACCCGCCGAGCAGCGGGCCGAGGTCGAGCAGGTGCGGGTCGCCGGAGAACCTGCGAAGCACATAAAAGAATCCACCGGTCGCGATCCAGAGGGTCATGTACAACCCGTAGGCCGCCCCGAATTTCCCCAGCACGACCTCGGCGGTGGTCACCGGCGCCGTGAACAGGGTCTCGATCGTGCCGGTGCGCCGCTCCTCGGCCAGGCACTTCATCGTCAGGAGCGGCACCATGAACATCACCGGCACCGCGAAGTACTGGAAGAAGGCGATCGCCGGGGACGCGTCCTGCGGCGCCTGGCTGTAGCTCTCGAGGATGCCCGTGAAGACAAAGCCCATGACAAGCAGGAAGATGAACGCGGCCACGTACGTGCTCGGGTTGATCAGGAGCATGCGGACCTCGTGCGAGAGTATGGTCCAGAAGTGCCTCATCTTTTGTCCACGGTATCCCAGCTGCGCCGCGTGGCCGCAAGGAATAGGTCCTCCAGGGTGGGCTGCGCCCGGCTGAGCGCGCGCACGCGCAGGTTCTGGGAGAGGAGGGCCCTCAGGAGCGGCTCGCCGAGCTCCTCGGCGCGCTCGGTGGTGAGCGTGACCCTCCGGAACCCATCCGCGTCGGGCTCCTCCTGCCTCGCCACGCGAAGCATGGGGTCGAAGGCCGCCAGCAGGGCGGTGAGCCGCTCCGCATCGCCTGCGATTTCGAGGCGATAGGTCGTCAGGCCGAGGATCTCGCGGCGCAGGGCGGCCGGCGCGCCCTGGGCGACGACCCGGCCGCGGTTCAGGATGAGCACCCGGTCGCAGGTGACCTCGATCTCCGCAAGGATGTGGCTCGAGATGATCACGGTCATGCGGCCGCGCAGGCCCGCGATGAGGTCCCGCACGATCAGGATCTGGTGCGGGTCGAGCCCGATCGTCGGCTCGTCCATGATGATGACGGGGGGCTCGGCCAGGATCGCCTCCGCGATGCCCACGCGCTGGCGGTAGCCCTTGGACAGCCGGCCGATGATCGAGTGGCGGACCCTCTTGAGGTCGCAAAGCTCGAGCACCTCGTCGAGCCGGGGGCCGAGCTTCCGCCGGTGCACCTCCTTCAGGCGTCCGCGAAAGTACAGGTACTCGCTCACCCGCATGTCCCCGGGCAGCGGGTTGTTTTCGGGCATGTAGCCCACGCGGCGCTTGATCTCGTCGGGCTGCGTCGCGACGGGGTACCCGCAGATGCTCACGCTCCCGGACGATGCAGGGAGGTATCCTGTCAGGATGCGCATCGTCGTCGACTTGCCGGCCCCGTTGGGCCCCAGGAAGCCGAGCACCTCGCCCCGCGCCACCGTGAAGCTGATGTCGTCCACGGCGGTCACGCCCGCGTACGACTTGACGAGCCGTGAGACCTCGATGGCGGGGGGAAGGGTGGCTGGCATGCGGAGTCAGCGCGTGCTGTCCTTTTCCAGGGTCACCTCACCGGCGCGAAAATGCTGCCTGCGGCCATGGTCGTCGCGAAGGAGCAGCGCACCCTCGTCGTCGATCCCCGCCATGGTCCCGGAATGCCGGCGCCCCCCCTCCACGACGGTGATGCGCTTCCCGCCCAGCACGTCGTAGCGCTGCCACATGTCCACGAGGGTCCTCTTGTGCTCGCCATCGACAAAGCGCTCATAGGCCAGGAGCACGCGGCCGACCAGGGCTGCGGTGAGGCGGTTGAAATCCAGCGGCGTGCCCGTGACCTCGGAGAGCGAGATCGCCTGCCCGCCGAGCTCCGCCGGCCATCCCTGCGCCGGGCTGTTGACGTTGAGCCCGAGGCCGAAGACCAGGTCCCGGATCTGGTCCGAGTCGACCCGCGCCTCGGTCAGCATCCCGCCCGCCTTGCGGCCGTTGAAGAGGATGTCGTTCGGCCACTTGAGCCCGGGCGCGACCCGCGCGAAGTTTGCCAGGAGTTCGCAGACGTTGACTCCCATCCAAAGCGTGAAGGTCGTCATGTCGGCGGGGGGCACGCGGGGCCGGAAGGCGAAGCTCGCATAGAGGTTCCCGTTGGCCTCGCTGTGCCAGGCCCGCCCAAATCGTCCGCGCCCCTGGGTCTGGCGCCGGGCGAGGATGGCAAACGGCGCCTGCCTCCCCGCTCCCAGCTGGCGGGCCGCCTCGTCGTTCGTGCTGTCGACCTCGTCCAGCAGCAGGAGGCTGAACCCCCGCGGGCGCACCTTGACCTGGAGGTCGATCAGGCCTGCGTGCAGCCTCCCGGGGGGCGAGAGAAGGCGGTAGCCGCGGGCCCTTCTCGCCTCGAATTGGAACCCCTCCGCACGCAGCCTTTCCATGTGGTGCCACACCGCGACGCGGCTCACGCCAAGCTTGCCCGCCAGCGCGGCCCCGGACACCCAGCTACTCTCGGAGTTCAGCAGCTCTCCCAGGATTACGTTCTCGGGGTTAGGCATCTGTGCGGCCGGGGCGTCAGTATCCCAGGTCGGCCCCCAAGCCCAGGCTTCCCTTCGCCCCCCATCCCCAGTCCATGGATCGCATGTACGTGTCCTGCGTCGCCTTCTTGATGAATTCCCCCTCGGCCGTGTCGCCGGTGGCCGAGATGATGTAGGCCTCCGAGTTCAGCTCGCGGATGTTGGCAAGCCGCTCGTCCTCATTGTACATCTGGAGGGCGCGCTCGCCCGCCGACATCGTCAGGAAGGGGATGCTCCACCGGTCGAGGACCTTGGTGTCCCAATCGCCCAGGTACCTCTTGATGGCAAGCGCTTCCAGGCCCTCCTTGGTGTAGCTGTTCCTCTCCGTGAACACGGGCGACCTGTCGCGAAAGACCTGGTATTTCGGCAGGCGGATGATCCCGTTCTTGGGCTGGTCCGTCTCTGCGGACGGGTCCGAGGCCAGGGGGCCGTCGTCCGGCTTCGGGGGATTGTACTTTGGCATGCTGTCCACGAGCGCGTTGGCGATGTCGGCGTCCGTGATCTGCCTCTCGTCGGTCCTCTTGGGCTGGGCCACCGCAGGCTTCGGCGCCAGGGCCGAGGCGGAAGCGAGGGCCGCGGGGGTGTTCTGGGACGGCTGAGAGGGGGCTTCCTGCGCACAAACCCGGTCGGCGCCGGCAAAAAGGGCCAAAGGCATCAGAAACCGGGTTGCCAGGCGGCGTGGTGAAACAAGGGGGGGCATGTCCTTTCAGAACCTTTACATAGACAGCGGTTCCGTGCAATCCGAACCTGCCTTGGTCCCCATCTGGGCCCTTTTTTGTCGCAACCGGCGGAAATTGCGGCTTTTCAACACTCCAGACCATGAAACTCTTCATCGCAGGCCACCAGGGCATGGTCGGTTCCGCCCTTGTCCGCCGCTTCTCAAAGGAGCCCGGGATTGAGCTGGTAGTGCGGACCCGGGCACAGCTCGACCTGGCGAACCAGGCTGCTGTGGAGGCCTTTTACGCCGCGAAAAGGCCCGATGCCGCGATCATCGCCGCGGCCAAGGTCGGCGGCATCCACGCCAACAGCACCTACCCCGCGGAGTTCCTCCTCTCCAACCTGGCCGTGGCCGTGAACACGATTCACGAGGCCTGGAAACACGGCGTCGGCAGGCTGCTATTCCTGGGAAGCTCGTGCATCTACCCCAGGGATGCCCCGCAGCCGATGCCCGAGGAGTGCCTTCTCAGCGGCCCGCTCGAGCCG
>CAZGOX010000072.1:0-2509 GCA_964527955.1 uncultured Opitutaceae bacterium
TCGAGGATCTGGGCCTGGATCGTCACGTCCAGGGCGGTCGTCGGCTCGTCGGCGATGAGAAGCGAAGGCTTGCACGCCAGGGCCATCGCGATGCCCACCCGCTGGCGCATGCCCCCGGACAGCTGATGGGGGTACTCACCCACCCGGATCTCGGGGGACGGAATGCGAACCCTGCCCAGCATTTCAATCGAACGCCGGAGAGCCTCGGCCTTGTCGTCGGTCTGGTGGAGCAGGAAGACCTCCGAGAGCTGGCGGCCCACCGTCTGGACGGGGTTCAGCGCGGAGAGCGGCTCCTGAAACACGAGACCGATGCGGGCTCCCCGGACCGATCTCATTACCTCGATCGGAACCTGAGCGAGATCCTTGCCCTCGAAGAGAATCTGCCCCCCAAGGATCTTTCCGTGGGGCTGCGGAAGGAGCCGCATGATCGAGAATGCGGTCACGCTCTTTCCGCAGCCCGACTCTCCCACGATCCCGACCGTCTTCCCAACCGGCACGTCGAAGCTCACCCCGTCAACGGCGCGGACAAGGCCGCCCTCGGTGTCAAAGCCGGCGACGAGGTCGCGGACGCTCAGGATTGGTTCGAGTGGCACGGGTCGATGGACGGGTCAGTCGCCCTTGTAGCCGTCGAAGGTGAGGATCTGCTTCGGGTAGGTGGTCCCAGCGCTCTTGGCCTCGAGGGTCTCCTTCTGCGCGTCCTGGTCGATCCACATCAGCCAGTATTCCTCCTGGTCGCGGCTCCGCATGGCATTGAACTTGGGCGGCCATTTGACCCAGCGCCAGTAGGCCAGCCGGTAGAACGGCTGCTTCAGGCCGTTCACCCAGCTCGCATCGTCGTAAATGATCTTCTCCATCCGGGAGGCGAGATCCTTCACCTCATCCATGGTCTGGGCGTGGTCATAGAGCTTGCTGAGCCGGTCGAGCTCCGGGATGGCGGTCTCCGTCATGTTGTTGGTGTACGGCTTCACATGGCGGGCGGGATTCGGCGAGCCGTCCGGCTGGTACGGAACATCATAGGCGTTTTCGCCCGAGTACATTTCCCAGTACCTGGGATACATCTCGACGGAGCGGTTCAGGGCCGCCAGCGCGATGTCGTGGTGCTTTTCCTGCATCTTCTTCCAGCCCGTGGTCGCGTCCAGAATCTCGATATTGAATTCGAGGCCCGCCTTCAGGGCCTCTTGCTTGAGGATCACCAGTTCATCCTGCGCGACGCGGGCATAAGACGTGATGGTGAAGGAAAGGCGCTGCCCCTTGTCGTTGACCAGGACGCCATCCGGGCCCTGCTCGACGAAGCCCGCCTTGGCGAAATAGTCGCGGGCCTTGGCGGGATCAAACGGGCGGGCGGCAACGTCCGGGTTCATCCTCCAGCCATAGCCGTCCGACCGTGTCTGCTGTCGCTCGGCATCCCCGCGCAGGTACTCCTTGCGCACAAGCTCGAAGTCGCTCGCATATTGGATCCCAAGCCGGACGTTCACATTGTCGAGGGGAGGCTTGGATTCATTGATCCAAAGGCCGGAATCGGGGCATGGAATGCGGTTCCAGAAGGTTGACTTGACCACGTAGCCGTCGGCCACCGCGGGCTTGGTCTCCGCCACCTTGTCATACCAGAACGTTGAATTGAGAAGCATGTTGACGGGTGTGATGTCGAGGTCGCCCCGCAGGAACGACTCGATCGACTTGTCCGGATCGCGGATAACGACCAACCGGATTCGGTCCGGATTGAAGCGGTGGCGCAGGAAGCGCTTGTCCGAGGCCCACCAGTCCGGGACCCGCGTGAGGGTGACGGAAACCTGCTTCTTCACGTCCTCGTCGCGGATGGTGTAGGGCCCTGTCGTCGGCATCACCTTCCAAGTGTAACGATCCTCCCATCCCGGCCCGAAGTCCTTGAAGAAATGCTTGGGGTAGAGCGTGACGTCGCCAGCCCTGTCCTCGATGTCAGGCCGAAGTTCCGGAAGGGTCACGGCGAAGGTATGCGAGTCATACACGGTGATCCTTTTGTACGTCTTTGTGTAGAAATCATTGTACCACGGCTCGTTCAGCACCGGGCTCCGATAAAAGTACCAGCTGAACACGATGTCGTCGGTCGTGAAGGGAACTCCGTCCGACCAGCGCGCCGTCGGATCGATGCGGAAGTACACCGTGTGGTTTGCACTGTCCACGGCCCACGCCTGCGCGAGTTCCGGATAGTAGCGGCCGGGGAAGTCGGGATGGGGATGGAGGAGGACGAGCTCATTGTAGTCGAGCGTGTAGGCGCGGAACGCGTCGTTGGCATCCGGGCCGATCGTCCGGAACATCCGGGGAAAATCCGGGATCATCAGCCGAAGGGTGCCGCCCCGCTTGGCCGCGGGATCGGAGAACTCAGGCAGATCGGATCCGTCCTGCCACTTCAGTCCGGCGGTGTCCCTGTCAAAGTCGGCCGGAGTTTTGAAGGCATAGAAGTCCGACTGCTCCTTGAGGGTGCGCTGCAGGTCGGCCTCCATGCCGGGGAAGGCGGCGGCGGTCGTGGCGG
>CAZGOX010000072.1:2609-10833 GCA_964527955.1 uncultured Opitutaceae bacterium
AGGGTGCGCTGCAGGTCGGCCTCCATGCCGGGGAAGGCGGCGGCGGTCGTGGCGGAAGGGGCTGCCGCCGAGGCGGCGGCGCCTTGCTCCCCTCCCTTCCCGCATCCGGAGAGGCCGAGCGCGGCCGCGAGGAAGGAAACGAGGAGAAGACTGGAACGATGGTCATTCATGGTCGAAAATCCGCTTTACCGGTAATACGTGAATTTCTTCGGGTCAAAGGCCTCCCGTATGGCCTCTCCCACAAATGTGATGAGAATCAGGGTCGCACTGAGTGCGCCAAACGCTGCCGTCACGATCCACGGGGCATCGAGATTGGAGGTTCCCTGCCTCAGAAGCTCGCCCCAGCTCGGCATCGGGGGCGGCAGGCCAAAGCCAAGGTAGTCAAGCGCGGTCAGCGCCGCGATCGCCGTCGCAGCGGAAAACGGCAGGATGGTGACGACGGTCGAAAGGATATTCGGAAGGACGTGGCTGAAGAGAATGCGCCCCGTGCCCGCTCCCAGGACCTGGGCCGCCGCGACATAGTCCCGGGCCTTTTCGCGGTACGTGGCGCTCCTCATGTAGTACGTCATCCCCGTCCAGGAAAACAGCACGACGATGCCGAGCAGGACGCCCACTCCGAAGCCGAGCCCGGGCGGCAGTGCCGCGCGCACGATGATGACCACGAAGAGAAACGGCAGCAGCGACCAGATTTCGATGAAGCGTTGCGCGCCCAAGTCGAAGAGACCACCCCAATACCCCATCGCGCATCCGATGGAAATGCCGATCAGGTAGGTCAGCGCCACATAGCCTGTTGCAAAAATCAGGGAATTCCGGAAGCCGTAGAGGAGCCGTGCGAGCACGTCGCGGTTGACCTGGTCCGTTCCAAAAAAGTGGCGGCGCCCGAAATCGGGTGCCCGCGGCTTGAAGGTCTCGCCCGGATAGCAGTCCTCGTTGGGCCCGTAGGGAACGAGCGGCAGCAGGACCCAGTTGCCGCTCCCGTCCGAACGGACGCGGCGTGCCAGTTCACGGTAGTCGACCTCGTACTCGAAGGCATACCCAAACTCCCGCCCCGTGTGGATGGCTCCGTAGGTGGGAAAGTGGAGCCGTCCGCCATAGCTCACCACGAGCGCCCGGTTGCTGACCAGCAGCTCGGCCGTGAGCGCAAAGACCGCAAACAGGCACAGCACCAGAAACGATCCATAACCGCGCCGGATTGACCGGAATCGCTTGAGTCGCCTGCTGGTCTGGGGGGAGAGGCGCATCACTTGAATCGCACCCGGGGGTCGGCAAAGGCCACCAGGACGTCGCCGATGATGTTTCCCGTAAGCAGCACCAGCGATTCCACCAGGAGCACTCCCATGACGACCATCGGGTCGCGGTCGAGCGTCGCGTTGTAGAACAGGAGCCCCATCCCGTTGATGTCAAAAATGGTCTCGATCAGGATCGACCCGACCACGAGGACGCCGATCTGCTGGCCGAGGTCTGTTGCAAGCGGGATGAGGGAGTTCCGGAACGCGTGCCCGAAGACCGCGCGGCGAAACGACACTCCCTTCGCGACGGCGGTCCGGACGTAGTCGGCCGCCATGTTGTCCATCAGCTGGTTCTTGGACAGCAGGGTGACAAACGCAAACCCTCCCACGGTGTAGCAAAAGAGCGGCAGGGCCGCGTGATGGACAAAGTCGCCGATCCGTCCCCAGAACGGCAGGTCCGCCCAGTCCTCACCGACAAATCCTCCCATGGGAAACCAGCCGAGATGGGCCGAGAGATATACGACCATCAGGGTCCCGATCGCGTAGCCCGGGACGGCATAGCTCACGATCACAATCGCCGACGAGATCGTGTCGAACCGCGTCCTGTGCCGCATCGCCTTGATGATGCCGAGTGGAATGCTGATGGAGTAGGTGATGATCAGGCTCAGGATCCCGTACGTCAGCGTCACCGGAAGCGCACCCGCGATGACCTGGGTGACAGGTTCCCCATAACGGAAGGAGTCCCCGAGGTTGCCGTGCGCGAGATGAACAAGCCAGTTGCCGTAGGCGACCAGCGGGGGCTTGTCGTAGCCGAAGTAGGCCTTGAGCTGCGCCAATTCCTCGTCCGAGAGCGAGCCTCCGCCCACGCCATGGTGCGAAGTGTTCTGCTGGGCCCGCATGATCGCCTGGTCCACGGGTCCCCCGGGCGCAAATCGCGTGATGAGGAACACCACCAGCGTCACCCCGAGCAGGGTTGGCGGGATCAGCAGCAGGCGCCGCAAAAAGTAGGATCTCATTTAAACAATCAACTGCCCCATGGCTGCGGGAACCGTGCCATGGCGCCAACCGGCGCACAAGCTTACATCATTTGTAGGTCAGCGAGCTTGCTCGCGCCACACTGGGCGCGAGCAAGCTCGCTGACCTACAGACGAACCGGCTCGTCGCGGCGACTTCGCCCTACCTCCAAGCCCTGTCCGCAACGAGCCAAAAGGTATACGTTACTTTACGCGCAATAGCGCGTCCGCAGTCCAAGCCGGGTGGTCTGCGACCACGGCCCTGACCGCGGCGACCTTTTCAGGCGTGATCGGCGGGGCCTTGTTGCCCCATTCCTGCCGGACATAGGTGAGGACCGCAGCGATTTTCTCGTCGCTCCAGTTTGAGCCGCTCGGGCCGAAGGCAGGCATCGCGGAGGCGCTGTAGGTCGTCCCCTTGACGGAAACGGGGCCGTTCAGGCCGTTCATCAGGATGCGCAGCACCCGGTCCTCGGGACCCTGGGCCCACTCGGAACCGGCAAGAGGAGGATAGACTCCGGGGATCCCCTGGCCATTCGGCTGGTGGCAGCTGACGCAGGCTCCCGGGGTGTTGAAAAGCTTCTTCCCCAGGGCCACCGGGTCGACCTTCACGATGCCTGCGGGACCCTGGGACGGCTTCTGGGTCTCGTTGAAGATCGTCGGGGCAAAGTGACCCGAGTAGCGGTTCAGGTAGGTGGCGGAGAACAGGATCAGGCCGCTGAGAAAAAACAGGATTCCCAGGGGCAGCAGGCGATAGTGCGCCTTGTCGTCCGGCTGCTTGCCGAGGAGCTTCTCATGGCTTGCCAGAAGGGTCTCGTCGCTGACTGCGGCGGGCGTCACCCGGTGATCCTTGGAGGTGACTTCGCTCATTTCTGGTCTCCTCCCTGGGCCGGTTTTGCCTCCGGGTAGTCATAGGTCGTGTTCAGGCTCTGAAGGTAGGCCACGAGGGCGAGCGCACGGGAGGTCGGAACAATTTCATGGCCGGGCCCCGGCCGCAGGGCTCCGGTGAGGGCAAGCGCGTGGTCGGAAGCCTGGCCCACGATCAGGCGGTCGCGGAACAGGAAGCGGTAGGCGGGCATGGCCCCCTGTCCCGCGTACAGCATCTCCATCAGGTCCTCTTCGTCGGGGGCCGTCGGCTTGCGGGACTGCAGGTTGGTCAGGTCCGGGCCGATCCGGGCCTGCCCCAGCTGCACCCAGGGCTGGTAGATGTAGTCGCGTGCAACGCTCTGGCGCTCGCCCCAGCCGCGCGCCTGGTCGGAGCCAAAGTCCGGCCGGCGGACCTGCTGTGTGTGGCAGGAGGCGCAATTGAGGTCTCGGTACACCAGCTGGCCTTTCGCAGCGATCCCGGGCAGGCGCTGCGGGAACGCCTGGGCCTCGCTGTCGTCGTAGTACGGGGCGAGGGCCCCGAGCTGGGCGTAGGAGCCGAGCACGATCCCGGCCCACGAAAGGCCGATCGCCGCAAACAGGCCGACAAAGAGAAAGAAGCCGTTCTTCATGACGCCAGCGCCTCCGGTGAAGCCCGGCGCCCGCAGGCGACGGTCTGGATGAAATTCGCGGCGAGAAGAAGATTCCCGAACAGGATCATGCTGTCGGCCGCCGTGGCCAGGAGGAGCCACGTGCGCGTGCGCTCGGCAATCTCTGAAAACGGAACCGAGGGTTCGTTGAGCGCCGCCCCCTGGATCAGGCCCGCCGCACCGAGGCTGAGCACGAGAAGCGCGGCGCCAAGCACGGCCAGGACGAGGTGCCCTCGCACAAGCGAGCCGGACGCCCAGGGCCGCCCCGCCAGGCGTGGCACGGCAAAGTACACCACCCCGAAGATCATGAGGGAAATCCCGCCGGCGAGCGCCAGCTGTTGCTGGGCGACGTCAAAGTACGTGAACTGGGTCACAAGGGCGACGCCGCGCATCGAGGTGACGGCGTCCACCGCCCCTCCCAGCACATAGGCCGCCACGCCGAAAGCCATGAATTTGAGCGCCGTCCCACCGCCGCCAAAGGCCTCCCGGAGGTTGATCAGCACGATCAGGTAATGGAAGAGCAGCGTAACCGACGCCACGATCGCTATGCTTGCGATCCAGGCCGGGACCGGCCCGCCGATCAGGTGGCGGCCGCCCGTCCAGGGACCCACGAATACCAGGCACCAGAACCCAAGCGACGCCGCCTCATACGAGGGCAGGACCTTGCCGGTGATCTTCGGGACGACGTAGTAGGCGCCGGCGAGGGCGAGCGGGGCGAGCCACAGGGACCAAAGGCCCTGGGTGTACCAGCCGTCTGCAACGGCCTGCAGGACCCCCCGCACGGGAGCCCACAGCAGGGTGACCTGCGCCGCGGAAAAGAGCCAGGGGAAGAGGAATAGCGCGGCGACGGCGTACCAATGCGAGGCAAACATCACCGACCGCCTCCTGCCCGCCCATGCGAGGACCCCGGACACACCCATGGCTCCATAGGCGGCGAGCATCACGGGAAGCGAATAGAGTGGCAGGTGCAGCGACGGAAGGGCCGTCCCGTCCCCGGCCGCGATGCCGACGAGCCCGACAAGAAGGCCCGCGTTCCAGGCGGCCGCGCCGATCGCCACAAGGTTGCCCGCCCTGAGGGGTTCGCCCGAAAGGCGGCTGAGGATCCACAGGGAGAGCGCCAGGCCCGCGTTCCCGACCCAACCGTACATCCAGGCGGACTCCGCAAGGGCGGCCACCCTTCCATGCGTCAGGATCGGGCAGTTCGCAAAGAACCAAGGGGCGTGCAACTGAATGTCCGAAACCAGCCCGAACAGCCCGGCGACGAGAAGCCAGAGGATCCCCGCCCCGAGGAGAAGCAGCAGGGGAAGGCGCCCGGCCGGGTCGGCCGCGGTCGCTTCATCCGGCGCAGATTGAGATAGGGCGGTCATTTCGCGATGCTTGGGCTGGGCATGGGCTACTTTCCCGCTCCGTACTGCTGGACAACCAGCGCCATGGCGCGGTCAATGGGCAGCTGGACGACGCCGGTTTTTCGGTCGACCCAGGCGTAGGCTCCCGCTTGCTTCTGCTGCTTGGCGAGGAGCTCGGCCAGGTACTCCCGGCGGCTTTCGGGCGTGGCCTTCCACTGCAGGTCCTTCGAAAGTTGCTCCGGCGACTCGTTCTGCGGCGCGGGCGGCAGGTGCCGAAGGTAAAGGATCCGGACCGGAACCAGGAAGAGGGCAAAGCACGCCAGGATCGCCACGATGGCGACCAGGGAGACGGGGCGGGGCTTCATTGGATGCAGGTCACTCATGGCGGGGAAGGCACTCGGCAATGCGGGGATCGCGGATTGGGAATAGCTTCGTGGTCGGGAAGCTCCGAAGGTACGCCCAGACACAGACGCCTCCGACCCCGACTGCGGACGTCACGGCCCAAAGGAGGGTCAGCGAGACAAAGGGGAGCGGATGTCCGTGCGCGTCCTTCAGGGCTGGAAGAACATTCCAGCACATGTCGATGAAGATCACGCCCAGGATCCAGAGGGCGATCCTGCGGATGATGCATGGGGTCACCTTGAACCGGTAGGAAAGCAAGGCGAGGAACGGGACCAGGAAATGCCCGAAGACGAGGACCATCCCGACCCACCACCAGTCGCCATACTCGCGAAGGTTGTACCAGAAGGTTTCCTCGGGGACGTCGGCGTTCCAAATCAGGAAGTATTGGGAAAAGGCGATGTAGCCCCAGAACACCGTGAAGGCCAGCATCATCTGCCCGATGCTGTGCCAGTGGTCCTCCGTGAGGATCCCCTTGTAGTCCCCCCGGTTCAGGAGCCAGAGCATGATCAGGACGCAGCAGGAATAGGCGCCGCGCATGCAGTTGGCGAAGTACCAGACGCCGTACATGGTCGAGAACCAGTGGTACTCCAGGCTCTTGATCCAGAAGATCGCGGCGAAGGTAAGCGTGAGCCCCATGATGGGCAGCCCGAATCCGGCCGTGAAGCCGCTGCGCTTCGTCCACTTCGGGTCGCCGTCGACGTCCTGCCGGAAGGAATTTCGCCGCAGCCGCGCCGAGAGCCATATCCAGAGGGCGAAGAAGCCCGCCGTCCAGAGCACGAGCGCGTGAAAGTTCAGGAACCCCATCTTCTTCGCGTAGATGATGTCCGTGCCGACGGTCTTGCCCTCGGCGGCCATCACGTGCGCGGGATTGAGCCAGGGCCAAACCCAGTCGCGCGGCGGGACGAGGGAAATGAGGATCAGGGGGAGGAAAAGCAGGGCGAGCCACTTGAACGCCGCCAGCGAGTGCTCCATCTGGCGGCGCAGGATCGTGGACCACTGGGCGTCGAAGATGTGGTGGATCAGGACAAGGATCAGCATCCCGATCGCGATCGCGGTCCAGTACACGAGGCCGACCAGCCAGGCGGCGGCCACGTTCCTGACCGGCGAAATCAGCAGGCCGAGCGCAGTGGCCGCAATTCCGGCCAGCCCAAGGCGGAGCGCCTTGGAGGCGCTCGCGGCAGTCGAATCGCTGGTGTTGGTGGCGCTCATGGGTGTCCAAGCTCCGCCTTGCGGGCCTGGGGCACGTCGGCAACCGTGCCCGTCTGCGCGCGCTGGAGGGCCCGGACGTAGGCGATCACGGCCCAGCGGTCCTCGGGCGTGAGCTTGTCCGCATAGGGGTTCATGTTGTTCTTGCCGTTCGTGATCGTGTTGAAGATCTCCCCCTCGGCCATCTTCCGCAGGCGGTCGTCGTGGTAGCTCGGCGTCGCGACCATGCCATACCGCTTGGTGATGCCGTTCCCGTCGCCGACGCGGCCGTGGCAGGGGGCGCAGTAGATCGTGAACCGGTCCCGGCCCCGCTCGAGGAGCCTCATGTCAACGGTGACCGCCCCGGGGAAGCCGCGGGCCCAGGTGCCGTCCGGGTTCCTGCCCCGGTAGAGGTGGTCGTCCGCATGAAGGGGCTGGCCCAGCGGGCCGAAGTCGGCCGGGACCACTCCCGGGGGAGGCGGCCTGTCGGCCCTGCCGTCCGCGAAAAACGCGCTGGTCCCCTGCGGCTTGTACTTCGGCTGGTACTTCATGCCCGGAAACAGCCACTCCGGAAACACGTCCATCGGAGGATGGGTGAAGACGGAGCCTCGGAACCCGAGGACGGACACCGTCAGGACCAGGACAAAGGCGGTTGCAAGGTAGAGCGTGCGCATGGCTCAGGCCTCCAGCTCCTTGATGTCCCCGCCGCCGATCTCCTGCAGGAAATCGCGCGTCCCGGCGGGGTTGAAGCGCGGGTCCGCGGCCTCGATGACGATGAAGAAGAGGTCGTCCATCCCGCGGCGGATGTTTTCGTACTTCAGCACCGGGTGGTACAGCTTGGTCAGGCCATTGATGAAGAACATGCCTCCGATGGTCGCGAAGGCCGTGAACAGGATCGTGAGCTCGTAGGAGACGGGGAAGGCAAAGAGCGGGCTGAAGAACGGCTTGCCGCCGACCGTCAGCTTGTAGTCGAACGCGTCCGTGTACCAGATGAGCGACATGCCCGTGCAGAAGCCCGTGATGCCGCCGGCCAGCGAGAACCGCGGGACGATGGAGCGCTTGAGCCCCATGGCGCCGTCGAGCCCGTGGACGGGAAACGGGGTGATGCAATCCCACCGCCGGTAGCCGGCATTGCGGACCCGCTCCGCCGCCTTGTAGAGTTCGGCGGGGGTCTCGAAGGTCGCTATGAGACCGTAGGGTTGTTCAGGCATCCGGATCGGAGGTGAAAGGGTTGCTGGGCGGTCAGCCGTGGTGGTGCGTTGCGTGCGGATCGGCCTGCGGGGTCACTGCCTTGAGCTCCGCCGCCGCCATCAGCGGCAGGAAGCGGATGAACAGCAGGAATAGGACGGAAAACACGCCGAACGTCCCGAAGAAGGTGAAGATGTCGACCACCGTGGGGCTCAGGTAGCCCCAGCTCGAGGGGAGGAAGTCGCGGGTGAGCGACGTGCAGATGATGACAAACCGCTCGAACCACATGCCCAGGTTCACGAAGAGGGAGAGAACCCAGACCAAGGTCGTGTTCCGGCGCACCGACTTGA
>CAZGOX010000073.1:0-10709 GCA_964527955.1 uncultured Opitutaceae bacterium
GGGTGCCTGCCATGCGGCCATTCGCGCCGGCCTGCGAGGGCACGGTCCGGAACAATTCGGCGGGGCCGGCCGGGGACGAGCGATCGGCGGTTTGCGTGGGCATGGCAGGGGCGAGCGGAGCACTGGTGATGCCAACCCGGGCTTGGTAGTGCGGATCTATTTGATTAACAGATGGTAAAGATTTTTTTTCAAATGACTTTTGCCCGGATCCGGATTCGGAAAGAACCTGGGCGGCAGCTGCGGCAAATTTTTCTCCACCGCCATTGCCGGGATCGCCAGCGTCCTCGGTTGAGGGCAGCGGCAGTGCCGGCGAAGGGGCTGCCGGTTTCTCGTGCTGCGCCAACGCCGGATTGGAAGGGAACGGGGCCGGGGCGAACCCGGCCTGGGGCCGTGTCCGGATCTCCGCCGAATCCGAGTGGTCGGCGGGCGCCACGGCCGGCAGATTGCAAGCGGGCGGGATCGAAGGTGAAGGGATGGCTTGGCCGCGCGCGGCGGGCGCATGCTGCTGCTCCCTGACCGGGATCTGGTTTGCCAATGTCGGGTTGTCCAGCTGCCCTGCCGCGGCCGCCGCCCCTGCCGGCGCAGCGATCGGGTTCACTGGTGTCAGCTTGTCCAGCTGTCCTGCCGCGACTACTGCCGCTGCCGGCGCAGCGGTCGGATCCTGGGCTCGGACCGGGACCTCGGTTCCCAACCAGGCCACCTTTTTCGCGGGCTGCCTGCCTGCCTGGCTGAACGGGCTTGGCGGAAGCCGCTGCCCCGCCCCGCCCACCCCCGCCATTTTCGCATCCAAACCGGGTGTGCCGGTTTCCATCGCTTCGACGGTCGCCCCGGGAGCCGCGACCCCCTCTTGGGATTTCCCGAAAGGGGCGACCGGCAGGATAGGCTGGCCGGCCGCCGCCTGCGCAGGGAGCCCTGCGCTCCAGGCTGCCGACTCCGGTCTTGGAAGAAAGTGGCTGAAGCTCAGCGTCGCCCCGAAACCGGCGGGATGGCCGGGCGTCCCCTTTTCCGCGGCCCCCGGGGACCCGGGAAGCGCGGCGAGCAGGGCAAGGAGGTCCGCGGTCTGCGGGCCAAGGCCTCCGGCCCCGGGCGACGCCGGCGCGGGATCCAGGTCAAGGGGGATGCTCGTCTGTGCCTGGGACATCAGGTCGAGGGAGAGGGGGGGCCCGACCTCAGGAGCCGGAGCTTGTCGGAAAGGATGGCCGCGCGGCGCGCCAGGGAGGCGTCGCCATAGGCGTTGTTTGCCATCTCCTCGAAGATCGGGCCCACGACGTCCGGCTTCATCAGCGACAGGATCTTGACCGCGGTCGCGTCGTCCATCTCCCGGAAGATCGAGACGGCCGCCTTGGGCGTGAGGTTCGTGTAGGTCTGGGCGAGCGACCGGAGATTCTTGGACTCGTCGGCGCTGATCATCGTGATGCGCTGTTCCATCTGCTGGTGCATCGCCTCGATGTCGGCCCGTACCTTCTCCAGCTCCTGCTGCTCTATGGCCACGCGCGCCTCGCGCTGGTCGAGGTCATCGGACCGCTTGGCCAGCCGGGCCTTCTCCTCCTTCAGCTCCGAGGTGAGGTTGTCGATCTCGATCGTCCAGAAGTCCCACCCCTGGGCCTGCTGCTGCCGGTGCAGCTTCTGCTCGGTCAGGGCCTTGTTTCGCACGACGGCGGCCTTGGAGAGGATGGCGGCGGCCCGGGGCACATAGGTGCCCACGCCCGCGGCCGTTCCGCCGACCAGCGCGAGGGCGCCGAGGGTGAGGGGGCTGATCACTCGGAATTTCATGGCATGCGCAATCCCTGCGTGGCGCGGCGGCCTGCGATTTCGTCGATCTCAGCCTGCTCGGACTTGAGCCCTTCCGTGCGGTACGCCTCCACCGCCCGCTGCTCGAGGCGCTGCACCACCTTCGTGCGCCGGTTTGCCTCGAGGTACGCCTCGCGGCATTTCTCCATGTCCCCGCGTGCCGCCACGAATTTCCTGTGCGTCTCCACCTCGGACGCGCACTCGCGCCGGTATGCCTGGTGGAAGGAGGCCTCGTCGGCGGCGCGGAGCCGCTCCCGGCGGCAGGCAAAAAGGATCGACTCCAGCTCGGAGACCCGCACTCGGGCCGCCGCAAGGCGCTCGGCCGACTGGGCGAAGGCGTGGATGGACGCCGCGAGCTCCTCCCGGGCGCGCAACTCCTGGTGTGCGCGCATGGTTGCGACTGGTTTCAGCGGGAATCGGAATCGTTTCATGCGAGAATCTCCTTCAATCGGCCATAGGTCTCCGCGCGGGTCGTCAGCTCGTTCACGCCCTGCCGCAGGAAGCCGCGGAGCGGATCGTGCAGGGCCACGGCCCGGTCGAGGGCCGCGCTGGCCCCCTTCTGGTAGGCGCCGATGGTCACAAGGTCCTCGTTCTTGCGGTAGAGCGCCAGGTGCTCCCGGGCCCGCCCCGCAAGCTCGATTTCATCCGGGCTGCAGATGTCGCGGCTCAGCCGGCTGACGCTGTCCAGCACGTCGATGGCGGGATAGTGGTTGAAGTTCGCCAGGGTCCGCGAAAGGACGATGTGGCCGTCGAGGATGCCCCGCACGGCGTCCGTCACGGGCTCGTTCAGGTCGTCGCCCTCGACGAGCACCGTGTAGAGGGCCGTGATGGACCCGGATTCGCCTGTGCCGGCGCGCTCGAGCAGCCGGGGCAGAAGGGCAAAGACGGAAGGCGTGTAGCCCCGGGTCGCGGGGAGCTCGCCCGTGGCCAGCCCAATCTCGCGCTGGGCCATGGCAAAGCGCGTGATCGAGTCCATCATCAGCAGGACGCTCTTCCCGGCCGCGCGGTAGGCCTCGGCAATCGCCGTGGCGGTGAAGGCGGCGCGCAGCCGTACGGGCGCCGGCATTTCCGAGGTCGCCACGACCACGATCGAGCGGCGGAGCCCCTCCGGGCCGAGGTCCTTCTCAATGAATTCGCGCACCTCGCGGCCGCGCTCGCCCACCAGCCCGACGACCACGACGTCGGCCTCGGTTCCGCGTGCGATCATGCCGAGAAGGGTCGACTTGCCCACGCCGGAGCCGGCGAACAACCCGAGGCGCTGGCCGCGGCCCAGCGGGATGAAGGCGTCGATCGCGCGGACCCCCGTGGGAAGGACGTCGCGGATCCTCTGCCGGCGCAGCGGGTGCGGGGGCGCGGCGTGCTGGCTCGCGGCCCGGTCGAGAGGCAGCATGCCCAGGCCGTCAAAGGGCCGGCCGTAGGCATCGAGAATGCGCCCCAGAAGCTCCGGGCCGAGCCGGGGAAGCAGCGGCCTGTCGCTCGCGACGACCTCGCAGCCCACGTGCATCCCGGCGGTCTCGCCGAGCGGCATCAGCAGGATCCTTTGCTCGCGAAACCCCACGACCTCGGCGCGAACCGAGAATTCCGTGCGCGGTGAGCGGATCATGCAAAGGTCCCCCAGCCCCACGTTCGGCCCCTCGGACTCGATGATCAGCCCGGCCATGCTGGTGACGGCCCCGACCCTCTGGACCGGGGGCAGGTGCCGCACCTGGGTGCGGAGCACATCAACGAGCGGGGCAACGGTGGAGACCATGGGCTTTTCAGGTGGGCGCAAGGCTGTGCTCTAGGGCCGCCAGCTTCGTCTGGCGGCGGCCGTCGGTCAGGCCGAACCGGCTGCGCACGAGGCAGTCGCCGGTCTCCAGGCTTGCATCGGAACGGATCCGCAGCCCCGGATAACGCTGGAGCCAGTCGGGATTGAGCTGCCTCAGCTGTTCGGCGTCGCGCGGCGACAGCGACAGCTCAAGGCCGTCCTGTTCAGGGAAGATCTGCGCGAGCGCCTCGTGGCAGAAGCGGGCTATCACTTCGGGCGGGGGCTCGAAGCCGGCGAGGAGCCGGCGGGCGATTTCCAGGGCGAGGCCCGGCAGCGCCTCGCGCAGCTGCACCATCATGGCCGGCTCGATCTCGGAGAGCTTCTTCAGGATGCCGTCTCCCAGGCGCTCCATTTCCGAGCGAAACTCGACCATCTGCTGGTCCGCGGACGCGCGTGCGTCGTCGACGCCCCGCCGGTAGGCCTCCTGGACCTTCTCGGCCAGCTCGGTCTCGTCGCACATCCTTCCCGGGGTCCCCGGCGCCACGGCGCCGGCGAGCGGCCTGTCGAAGGCGATGAGCTTGGCAAAGGCCATGTTAGGAGCCGACCAGCTCGGCCTGGTCGTTCTCGAGCGAAATCTGCCCCTCCTCCTCGAGCTGGCGGACGGACTGGATGATCATTTCCTGTGCGGCCTCGACCTCGCGCAGGCGGACCGCGCCCAGGAGGTCGATCTCCTCGCGAAGGCCCTCGCCGGCGCGCTTGGACAGGGCCGCGAAGATCTTTGCCTTGAGCGGATCGCTCGCGGACTTCATCGCGAGGGCCAGGCCGGCCATGTCGACCTCGCGCATCACGCGCTGCAGGTCGGCGGGCTGCAGCCGGCCCAGGTCCTCGAAGCTGAACATCTTCTTGCGCACGGCCGTGCCGAGCGCCGCATTCCGGTCCTGGATCCTCGTGAGGAGCGCCTTGCTGGTCTCCTTGTCGAGCCGGTTGAGGAGGCCGGCGACGGCACGCACGCCCCCGCTGTGGTGCAGGGCGGGCCGGACCCTGGTGTCAAAGTGCTTGCCGAGGCGGTGGGCGATCTTCCCGACCAGCTCGAGCGACGTCGACTCTATCGTGCCCAGCCGCTCGATCACCTCCTCCCGCATCTCCGGGCTGAACTGCGAGAAGACCTCGGCCGCCTTGGCGCTGTCCAGGTAGGACAGGACCAGCGAGACGGTCTGCGGCTGCTCCCCCTTGATCAGGTTGTAGATCTGGCGCCCCTCCATTTCCCCGATGTCCTTGATCACCTCGGCTGAGCTGCGGATCGGCCCAAGATGGTTCATGAGCGCGGACGCCTTGCTGTCGCCCTTCGCGATCTCGAGGGCGCGCTGCGCATAGGGCAGGCCGCCGCAAACGGACGTGACGCTGGGCGCCACGATGCCGGCAAAGTCCTCGAGCACGCGCCTCTGCACAGGCTCGGGAATCATCGTGAAGGCCGACATCTCGCGGCACAGGGCCCCGATCTCGTGGTCGTCGAACTGCCGCAGCACCTCGGCCGCGGTCTCGGCGCCAACCACGATCAGGAGGATGGCCAGCTTCTGCCGGCGGGTGAGCTTTTCGTAGTCGATGTCGGCCATGGGTGTCGCGCGCGGTCAGTTGTTGTTCGTCGCGACCCAGTCGCGCAGGGCCGCGCCGATGTTGGCGGGCTTTTGCCGGATCAATTCGTTGAGGGTGTCGGCCGATACATGGGTCGACGAGGGAAGCGAGCGCGCGACGGCGTCGGGCGACAGCGTCAGGACCTCGACGGGGATGGGCTCGGCCTTCTGGCGGGAAAGCATCCTGATGAAGACCAGCATCACCAGCCCGGCGCCGACGAATCCCGCCCAATGGCTCGCGGCCTCGACCCAGGAAAGCACCTGGCCCTGGCCCTGGATGGCCGCTGCCTCCTGGGCCACGGGCTCGACGGCGAAGGGCTCCTCCTCGATCGTGACCAGCGAATCGAGCGACTGCCCCGGGGCCGCCTTCAGGCCGAGGGCGTTGATGACGATCTGCCGAAGGGCGTTCAGCTCCTCCGGGGTGCGCTTCGCCTGCGTTCCGGGGGTTCCCGCGGCGGTGGCCGCCGCCCGGGGCGCTATGAAGACCGCGGCGGTGATGCTCCTGATCGTGCCCGGCGAGCGGGTGATGTTCGTGAGCGTCCGGTTGATCTCGTAGGAAATCGTGTGGTTCTTCCGGTCCTGCTGGGTGGTCGCCGTCGGCCTCGAGGTCTCCGCGCCGTTCGACTTCTCGGGAACATTGGCGCTGACGCCCACGTTTCCGCCGTTGGCGCGGGACTCGACCGAGCTCGAGGTGTCCTCGGTCGTGGTCTGGTTGCGCACGACCTGGCCCTCCGGATCATACTTTTCCTCGGTCAGCGTCGTGGCCTCGGTCTCGATGTCGGCCGAAACGCGGACGACGGCGTTCCCGGGCCCGATGACCTCGGCGAGCATGCTCTCGACCTTCTTTCCAAGGTAGTCCTCGACCTGCTGCTTGTAGCGCATCTGCGAGGAGGCGGTGCCGAGCGTCGGATCCTGCTTGAGCTCCTCGGAAAGCACCCTCCCGTGGTTGTCCACGATGGCCACGTCGTCGGGCGAAAGCCCCTGGACCGCGTTTGCCACAAGGTGCCGGATGGCGTTGACCTGGTCCGGCTCGAGGCGGCCGCTGCCCAGGTCGATGAAGACCGACGCCGTCGACTTCGTGTTCTGGTCGGTCATCAGCAGCCGGTTCTCCGGCTGGACGATCAGGACCCGCGCCGCCTGGACGCCCTGGACCTGGGTGATGGTGCGCGCGAGCTCCCCCTGGATCGCCCGCAGGTAGTTCGTGCGCTGCACGAAATCGCTCAGCCCGAACTGGCCCTTGTCGAAGATTTCAAAGCCCACGCCGTCGCCCGCGGGGAGTCCCTTCGCCGCGAGGTCCATGCGCACCTTGTACACCTGGTCGGAAGGCACCTGGACCGCGGATCCCCCGGCTGTCACCTGGTGGGGAATGTTCTGCGCCTGGAGGTACCCGATGACGGAGGCGGCATCCTTCTCCCCGAGGCGGGCATAGAGAAGCTGGTAGTCGGGCCGGCGCGCCCAGACAAAGATCGCGGACACCACGCACACCACCACGAACGCGGAGAGGACGAGGGAGACGCGCTGGTTCAGGCCCAGCTGCTTCCAGAGGGCGAGGACGGATTGGGTGAATTTGTTCATCAGGAAGGTCGGGTCTTACACCTGCATGCGCATCAGCTCCTGGTACGATTCAACGAGCTTGTTTCGGACCTGGACCATGAGCGAAAGGGCGGTCGTTGCCTCCTGCATCGCGATGACGCTCTGGTGCAGCTGGTCGGTTCCGCCGAGCAGCACCTGCTTTGTGATGGCGTCGGCATGGGTCTGCTTGGCGTCCACCGACGCGATCAACCCGTCGAGCATATGGGCAAACCCATCCCCCGAGGGCTGCGTCGAGCGCAGTTCGCCGGGCGACAACGGGAGGTTGCCGAGCGCGCCCGCAATCCGGTCGGGTTGCATGACCGTTGCGGCGGGGTTGATGGAGCCGATCGGGATCATCTTGGCTGGGCGCTCGCGGGTTCAGGTCACTTGCCGATGTCGAGGGTCTTCATCGCGAGCTCGCGGGCGCTCTTCGCGAAGGAAAGGTTCGCCTCGTAGGCCCTAGTGGCCGTCAGCAGGTCGACCATCTCGTAGGAAAGGTTGACGTTCGGCATGGTGACCATGCCGCCGGGCCCGGCGTCCGGGTGCTGGGGATCATACACCTGCTGGCCCGGCGTGGGGTCCGCCGTGATGCCTCCCACGCGGACGGCCTGCAGCGGGCTGCCGTCCTCGCGCTTGATCAACTCCGTCTCGAAGGAGACGACCTGCCTCTTGTAGGGCCCCCCCTCGGCGGTCCGGGTGGTCTGGGCGTTGGCGATGTTTTGTGCGACGATGTCGAGGCGGGTCTGCTGGGCGGACAGCGCGCTCCCCGTGATGTCGATGCCGGCGATTAGGTCCATGGGGTGTCAGGAGGGTCCGGTGTGCCGGGGCTCAGGACGGCTGGCCGGAGATTGCGATTTTCATCTGCTTGAAATTGTTCGAGACGACGTCCGTCAGGTAGGTGTATTCGACGGTGTTGCGGTCCATCGCCATGAGCTCGTTCTGGAGGTCCACCGTGTTGCCGTCCGGACGGACGGCGCGCGCCTGGGCGTCCTCGGTCAGCTTGGGCTGGATTCCGCCCGCCGAGCTCGCAAGGTCCCCGTTCCGCATGCTCGCCTTGAGCTGCGCCGCAAAGTCCTTCGACACGTCCAACCGGCGGTACCCAGGCGTCTCGACATTGGCCAGGTTGGAGGCGATTGCCTGCTGGCGAAGCGCCGCTGCGTCCAGGAACTTCTCGGCCAGCCGGTAGGTGTCGGACGGAAAGATCGGATCGACCATGTTGGCCGCCTAAAGGCAGAGCGCGTGCCAGACAGAAGGCAGCTTTTGCAACTGCCATCCGGTTAGAGAAATATATCAGCCGCCAGCCTCATTTCCATCCCACGCCTGCGCCTCCGCGCGCCCCCTCCGAAGTTTGCGGCAAATTTTGCCGAAGTCAGGGATTGCGGCCAAAGGGGCGCGAAATGAGCCCTCGGAGGTCGACTGTGTGAGGCTTTGCGAACGAAAAGCGACCGGAGAGGGCCCATTTCGCGCCCCGGCGGCCGCCTACCACGCATTCCATCCGCCAAACCTTCATTTCCCCCCGCGTGTGCCGATTATCGACTCGGTCAAACCCAATGAGGGATAACGAATTCGAGTTCATCCGTTCTCTGGTTTATGAACGCAGCCGGATCAGCCTGAGTCCCGACAAACGGGAGCTGGTGGCCGCGCGTTTGGGCAAGCGCATGCTTGCGACCAAGGCACCGACCGTCGAAGGCTACCTCGGCCTGCTCCAGTCTCCGGACAACGAGCCCGAGCTTGCCCAGCTGCTCGATGTCATCCTGACGCACCACACGTTCTTCTTCCGCGAGAACGATCACTTTGAGTTCATCCGCGACGTCGCGGTCCCGGAGCTTCTGACCCGGTCCCGGAAGGAAAAGTGGCCCGTCCTCCGGGCCTGGAGCGCCGCCTGCTCGTCGGGCGAGGAAAGCTACTCGCTGGCCATCACACTCGAGGAGGCCCTGAAGGGCGCGGGTTGGCCCTGGCAGGTCGAGGCGACGGACGTGTCGGCCGGCATCCTGAAGCAGGCGCGGGCCGCCATCTACAGCAAGGAGTCGATGGACAAGCTGCCGCGGGACATCGGACGCTCGTACTTTCAGCGGGGCGTGGGCGGCCAGGCCGGCAATTTTCGCGTCAAGGCCGGGCTTCGGACCCGGGTGGCCTTCCACCAATTCAACCTGCTGGGCCGGGACCTGCCGTTCTCAGGGCCATTCCACATCATCCTCTGCCGGAATGTCATGATCTACTTCGACCGGGAAACCCAGGAGGAGCTGATCAAGCGCATGACGAGCCAGCTGGTGCCGGGCGGCTACCTCATGGTCGGCCACTCGGAGAGCCTCATGGCGATCAACCATTCCCTGTGCGCCGCCAAACCGGCCATCTACAGGAAACCCCTGTCCCAGTGAAACCCTTCGGGCGCAAGATACGTGTCCTGGTCGTCGACGACTCCGCGCTGGCCCGCCGCCTCGCCACGGAGGCGCTGCGTTCCGACCCGCAGATCGAGGTCGTCGGCGCCGCGGTCGACCCCTTCATGGCGCGCGACATGATCGAAGAGCTCTCGCCGGACGTGCTCACGCTTGACCTGGAGATGCCCCGCATGGACGGGCTCACTTTCCTTGGGTTGCTGATGAAACAGCGCCCGATGCCGGTCGTGGTCATCAGCTCGCTTACGCAGCGGGGATCGGAGTTTGCCCTCGAGTCCCTGCGGCTTGGCGCCGTCGACGTCCTGGGCAAGCCGACCGAGTCGTATTCCTTCGGCGACCTCGCGCCCCAGCTGGTCTCGGTGGTGAAGGCCGCGGCCGAGGCCCGGCTGCGGCCGGCGGGCCCGGCGCGTGAGTCCGTGCCGCGCTTCACGGGCGGCGGTACCGGCAACGACGCGCCGTTGTGCCCGCCCGATCCGCGCGCCCTGATCCTCCTTGGAGCCTCGACCGGCGGGACCGAGGCCCTGCGGGAGGTGCTGACACGCCTCCCGGCCAATGTGCCCCCCATCGCGGTCGTCCAGCACATTCCCGCCGTCTTCTCCAAGGCATTTGCCGACCGCCTCAACAGCCAGTGCAGGATCGAGGTCCGTGAGGCGGTGGACGGGGACGAGCTCCGGCCGGGCCTCGCGCTCATCGCGCCGGGCAACTACCACCTCCTTGTCCGGCGCGGAGGCCACGGATGGGTCGCCCGCGTGGCAAGCGGCCCCATGGTCTGGCACCAGCGGCCCGCCGTCGACCTTCTCTTCAAGTCGGCCGCCGAGTCGGGGGCGGCCCCCCATTGCGTGGCCGGAGTCCTCACGGGCATGGGCAAGGATGGAGCGGAGGGGCTCCTGGAGCTGCTCAAGGGGGGTGCCACGACCTTCGCCCAGGACGAGCGGTCGAGCACCGTGTACGGGATGCCGCGCGCCGCCCGGGAAAACGGGGCCGCCAAGGCGATCCTCCCCCTCGACCGCGTGGCCAATTACCTCGTCGAAAAATCAACCCGGGCGGCTGCACTGGCCCCCATCTCCGCACCATGAACGCCACTGAACCCCCGCAAATTGACACTCCCCATTCGGTCCTGGTCGTCGACGACGAGCAGATCGTGCTCTCGGCGCTCAAGGAAACCCTGGAGCGCGAGAAGTACCGTGTCGTTGCCTGCTCCAGCCCGATCACCGCCCTGGACATGCTGGACAAGCAGGGCTTCGGCGTGATCATCGCGGACCAGAAGATGCCGGAGATGCTGGGCCTGGACTTCCTCGTCGAGTGCCGCCGAATCCAGCCCAATTCATCGCGCATCCTCATCACGACGGTGCTCTCGCTGCCGACCATTGTCGACGCGATCAACCGGGGGGAGATTTTCCGCTTCGTCGCGAAGCCCTGGCTGCGCGAGGAGCTGCTCGCCACGGTGCGCAACGCCATCCAGCGCCACGACCTTCTGGCCCACAACCAGGCCCTGCAGGCCGAAACGGCCAGGCTGAACGGCCAGCTCACCCAGGCGAACCAATCCCTGGAGGCCAAGGTGCTCGACCTCGA
>CAZGOX010000074.1:0-10567 GCA_964527955.1 uncultured Opitutaceae bacterium
TAGGTCAGCGAGCTTGCTCGCGCCTTCCGGAGCGCGAGCAAGCTCGCTGACCTACAGAAACCAAGGCAAAGAGGCTCGTCAGTCCCGACGAGCCGCCCCCATCGCCACACCCTGCTGTTCTAATGTCTTAAGGTAGGGCGAAGTCGCCGCGACGAGCCGTGTTTGTACCCCCCCCTACTGCCCGACCAGCCTGACCCGCACCGCCGGGAACCCCTCGATCTGGATCTTGAAGCCGCTTATCGGGGCCGGGAAGATCGTCGCCTTGGGATTCTGAACAGTGTCGCCGTAGTAATCGGTCGTGTTCCGCTCCACCTGCCAGCGCTGCCCGTTCGCAAGCGTGAAGATGGTCCCGATCTCCCATCCGTTCACGGATCCGACGACCCTGCTCTCGAGCGGCTGATACTCGATCTGTGCCCCCGGCAGAAGAAGCGCCCGGGTCTTCGCGAGGAACCCCTGGGCCTTCTTCTCCGCTTCGGCCTGCGCCGCGCGCGCAGCCTTCGCATCGGCCTCGGCCTGCCTCTCCTTCGCCTCGGCGGCCGCCTGGGCTGCCGCGGCATTGCTGTGGGCGTCCTGCACCAGCTTGTCGAGCCGGGCCAGCTCGGCCGGCGAAAGCTTGTTCAATCCCGCCGCGGCGAAGTCGCCCGGCGAAAGCCGCTGCGAGAACCCAGGCTCGTCGGCTGACACTACGGCGACCCCCGCCGCCAAGATGACCCCGCATACCAGAATCAATTTCATCAGCGAATCAGTACTGTTCCCTTGAAAAACTGCAATGGGAAGCATGGCGCGGTCCGTGTTTGGAGGTAGGGACGCCCGGCCCGGGCGTCCGGGCATGCCGCAGAGCCATTCGTAGACCCGGACGGGCGGTTCGACCCTCGTAGGTCAGCGAGCTTGCTCGCGCTCCCCGTAGGTCAGCGAGCTTGCTCGCGCCCTCCCGGAGCGCGAGCAAGCTCGCTGACCTACAACGGAAAAGGCGCGTCGGGGGCCGCCCCGCCCCCCTATCCCCGCCCCATCTTCTCCTCCAGCGCTGCCTTCACTGCCGGCCACTCGCCCGCCGTGATCGAGAACATAACCGTGTCCCTTATGAACCCGTCTGCCATGACCATGTGGGCCCGCAGCACGCCCTCGCGGACAGCCCCCAGCCGGGCGATCGCCGCCTGCGAGCGCAAGTTTCGGGCGTCGGTCTTCAGCTGAACGCGATTCAGGCCCAGCGCCTCGAAGGCATGCCGCAGGAGCAGGTACTTGGCCTCCGTGTTGATGGCGGTGCGCCAGTACGGCTTGCCCAGCCACGTCCGGCCTATCTCCAGCCAGCGGTCCCTTTCAACAAAATCAAAGTAGCTGGAGCTGCCCACGGCCCTCCCGGACACAAGGTCGATGATCGCGAAGGCATGCCCGAGGCCCGTCCCCCTCTCCGCAACCATGGAGTCGATCCAGGACAGCAATCGCTCCCTTTCCGCCAACGAGCCAAAGGCCATGTAACTCCACAGCTCGGGTTCGCCCGTGACTCCCTGCAGGTCGTCGACGTGCGCCCGGGTGAGCGGTTCAAGCCTGACGTGGCGGCCGGACAGGGTCGTGGGGGCAAGGGGCATGCGATCCGGGATTCGTCGCTTGCCTTGCGCCAACCGCAACGAAAAAATGGTGCTGGGTCCTTTTGAACCCAGGATGGGTTCTCGAAGGTCGACTGTGTGAGGCTTTGCGAACGAAAAGCGACCGGAGAGGACCCATCCGGGGTTCAAAGGGACCCAGTACCAAAAAAACCTCCTCCCTTACCTTGATCCGAGCCCTCATTTTCGACTTTGACGGACTGATCCTTGACACGGAAACAGCGCTGATCGACGCCTACGCGGACACGCACGCGGCGCACGGCGTGCCCTTCGACCGGGCGCATTTCCTTCGAAGCGTCGGCCACGCCGACTATGCCTTCGACCCCTGGCATGCCTTCGAGAAGCGCGCCGATCGCGCCGCCCTTGAGATCGAGCGGAGAAAGCGCAACCGCGAGCGCGACCACCTTCTTCCCCTCCTCCCGGGCGTTACGGCCCTTCTCGACGCGGCGCGCGATGCCGGGCTGACGGTGGGGGTTGCCTCGAATTCCGGGCATGCACACGTGGAGGGCCACCTTTCCCGCCTCGGCCTCATCAAGCGGTTTGCGGTCCTCGGCTGCAGGGAGGACGTCGCCTCCCCCAAGCCCGAGCCCGACCTGTACCGGCTGGTCTTGAACAAGCTGGGGGTCCGGCCCATCGACGCCGTGGCCTTTGAGGACTCGCACACGGGCTCCCTTGCCGCCAGGCGGGCCGGCCTGTGGGTGGTCGTCGCTCCCAACTCCTCGACCGCCCATCACGATCTATCCCAAGGCCACCTGCGGGTCGCCTCCCTCGCGCAAGTCACCCTCGCCGACCTGAACGCCAGCTTTGGTCAATAGGGCCCTTTGCAATCTTTCTCTCCAATCGCCAATGCCCTTCACTTTGCGCCCTTCGCTCGGCACGCCAAGACTTCGACCTGCACGACCTGAAGATCGGGAATGGCGGGTCGAAGGCGCAGGCGGGCGACCAAGTGACCGCCGTCGTCGCGTTCAAGCTCGAGCTCTACCAGAAGCCCGTCCTCACGGTGGCGTTATATGTGGCGCCTCCAACACCTCCGTTGCAGGTCAGTGCCGGAGTGGTCCGCATCGTCGCCTTTTCACCGACAAATCCGAACAAGGTGGTTGTGGTGCGCGTTCTGTCCTCGACGCCCGGAGTGGGTCCGATCCAGTAGACATCCCCGACCCCAAGAACAAAATGCAATCACAGGCGCAGCCCCGTCCTCCAGTATGAGCGCATCGAGTCGATGGCTTCTTGTGTGGCTGGTCCTGGCCTTCCAGCTGGATTGTTGCGGTGCGGCGGAAGCGCCTTCGATGTTCGGTGGCGATCCTGCCCATACCGGCGTTCATATCACGGCGGCACCGGCGAACCTGTCCCTGAAATGGGCCTTTCACTCGGGCGGACCGATCGTCTCGTCTCCCGCGATCGCAAACGGCCTGGTGTACATCGGCAGTTCGGACAATTTTCTCTACGCGGTGGATGCCAGGACGGGGGTGTTGAAATGGAAATTCAATGCCCACGGCGACGTAAACTCCTCTCCGGCCGTGCGCGGGGGTCTGGTCTATGCCGTGAGCCTCGACGGCAATCTCTACGCGATTGACGCCAACACGGGCATTCAGAAGTGGCAGTTTGCCACACAGGGGGAACGCCGGCACACCGCCCCCGGGATGGACTATGCCGCCCCCGCAACGGAGGTGATGCCGGACCCGTGGGACCTCTTCCTCTCTTCCCCCACGGTAGCCGAGGATACCGTCTATTTTGGAAGCGGTGACAATTGCGTGTACGCCGTAAACGCGGCCAACGGAGCGTTGCGTTGGAAATTCAGGACGGGAGATGTCGTCCACGGGTCGCCGGCCATCGCGGGCGGCATAGTGTATGTGGGCAGCTTTGACACGTACTTTTACGCCTTGGACGCAGCGACCGGCGCCCTTGTCTGGAAATTCAAGAGCGGAGACGACGTCCAGGCCCATCTCATGACGGGCATCCCCGGCTCTGCGTCCGTTGCCGGCGGTATGGTTTACTTTGGCTGCCGCGATGCAAACGTGTACGCCCTCGACGCCAAGAGCGGCAGCCTTCGGTGGCGTTACCCAACCGGTGGCTCATGGGTGATTGCCACACCATCCGTGCTGGACGGCATCGTATACGTCACCACCTCGGACAGCCTGAAGTTTCAGGCACTGGATGCACGGACCGGTACCGAGGCGTATTCGCTGCCGTACGGCACCTATTCGTTCTCGTCGCCGTCGATCGCCGGCGGTCGTGCGTTTTTCGGGACGTTCGATGGCAAGCTTCACGCCGTGGATCTGGGCACCCGGAGCTATTGCGGTGAATTCGCGGTTCCCGGTTTTGCCCTCAACGGGCCGCGCTATTTGGACAGGAATGGAAAGCTCAGGGCAGACGTGGTTTGGACGGGCGATACCCTCGACGACACGATCGTGAACCTGCGGTCGAAAATCTTCTCGATGGGATCCATACTTTCCACGCCCGTGGTGCAGGACGGCATCGTTTATTTTGGGAGCACCGACGGCACCTTGTACGCGCTGGGCAAATAGGATTGGAAAGTTCCCGCCATTTCGGGAGGGATCATCCTGCGGGCAGGGCAACCAGGAACCCGTCAAATCCGGCGGCGACAATCGTGGCGCCGGCGAGGGCGAGCGATCCGGCGTAGCCCCCAAAACCGCCCTCGGGCGCGGCCGCCGCGGGCAATTGCCATTTCACGGCGCCCGTGGCGCGGTCAAGCGCCATGATTCCGCCCACGTGGGAAATCGCGGTTCCGGCGATGTTTTGCGAGACGGTGCCGGTGAATACCATATCCTCAGTCACAAGGGGGGTGCCCCAGTTCATTCCGTGAACCGGTGTGCCCCAGCGGGCCTTGCCGGTCGCCGGATCGATAGCGGTGACGCGGCTGTAGTCGGAAGCGCCGACATAGATCAACCCGCCCGCCAGCACAGGCGTCGATTCGACCCAGGAGAACCAGTACGAGAACCTCCAGGCCAGCGTGCCATCTGCAAGATTGAAGCCATAGAGCATGTAATCCCGGCTGCCGACGATCAGCCTGCCCGCGGCAACGACCGGCGTGGTGACGACGCCTCCGCCGGTCCTCACACGCAGGACCTCCTGCCGGGTATGGCGGTTGAGCAGCACGACGGAGCCGTCCATCGTTCCGAACATCAGGATCTGGTCGCCGTAGAGGCCAACGCCGGAGAACACCGGAGCCTTGGCATCATACCGCCAAAGCTTGGTCCCCGTGGAAGCGTCGATCGCATAAACGCCGCCGTCGCTGGAACCACAATACACAACGCCATCGAGCAGCAACGGAGTGGCGGCGCGATGGTTGAACGTCGGATTGTCCGGCACGGGTGCGCCGGCCAGCTTCTCGTCGTGGAGGGGCGTGAGCCAGCGCAGGGAGCCGCTGGCGCGATCCAGGGCGATGAGGTTTGTCCTGGTGTCGAGGACGTACACGGTGTCGGCGCCAACGACTGCGCGTCCATCAATCCCATTCGGACCCTTCCACGACCAGGCGGGGGTGCCGTCGCGGGCGTGCACGGCATGGAAGAGGCCGGTGCCAGTGCCTACATAAATCCTGTCCCCGGCAACCACGGGCGGCGCCCAAGTGCCGCCGCCCATGTTGAACTTCCAAAGGGGCGCCGGGGGCGCCGGATAATGCCGGGCCGGAGGCTTCGCCGGAAACCGGCCGCCCCGCCTGAGCACGAGGGGCAGCCTGCCTTTGCCGAACGTGCCTGTGAGCCGGTCTCCCGCAAGCTGCAGTTCAACGTCAAAGGCAGGGAGGATGGAATAGTGCCCGCGACCGTCCGCATCCACGGGAATCTCAAAGGGAACCGCATACGTGAACATTTCCGGGAAATTCAACTTGAACGTGAGCGCTCCACCCCCGGCGCGGACAAACTCAAACCCGATGTCGGCCGCAGAACCCTGGGGAGCCGTAATGGTGCCCAGCCAGATGCCCTCAATGGGATCCGGGACGCCAAGTGGAGGGGGAGGACCTGCCGCATGCCCAAAAGGGATGGCCCACTGCACCCCGACAAGCAGGCACGCGAAAAACGGGAGCAAGACACGCCGCCGCCCCGGCAGGCACTTGCTGGAGATCAAGCGGGTCAAAATCGGGGTCAGAACAGCGCGTCCTGGGTGAGCGCCTCGCGCTTCACCCCGCTCAGCGTGCTGAAAAAGAAGAGCTGGGCCAGGCTTAGCCCAGCCAGGCCAATTTCACGGCCGAGTGCCACGAGCAGGAGCGCGCCGGCCAGAGCATCGTACAGGGCCGCGTGGAAATGGTTGCGGGCCCGCGGGCAATGTATGGCGGCAAGCGAGTCGAGCTGGGCCTGAAGCCCCCGTGCCGCGACAAGCGACTCCAGCGCGAGCGACGTGGGCTGCGACAGCACCTGCTCATAGAGGCGGGCCGAGTCGATCCAGGGTCCCCACTCGACAACCTTCCTGCCCGGCCTCATGAAGTCGGGCGAACTGCGCGGGTACGGCCACACCGACTTCAGGAGAGAATTTTCCACGCCCGCACAGTGGGCCGCAAGGGGCCCGCGCTCCCGCAGGCCCGCAAAGTACTCCCAGTCCTCGGAAAGGGGCGGATGCGAGGCCACAGTCTCCGGGCGCAGCCCGTGCACGGCAACATCCTCATTCCGGATGCGCCCTGTCGGCCCGCAGAGGCGGGTCTTGGTGTCGACCACCTTGCCGCCCTGCAGGGTGACGACCCCGTATTCCAGCACCCCGGAGGCGTGGCTTCCCTCAAAATCCAGAAAATAAATAGGATGGTCGAGCCAGGGCATGTGTGGAGTGCCGAAGTGCAGTGCAATGTGGTGCATCCGGAGATTCGTGGGAAGGACAAAAGTGCACCCGCCAAATTTTCCGTGTCATCGGGCGCCCGTGCCGATTCAATGCCGGGGTGAACCTCGAGCCTTACCGGGCCTTTCTCCTCGAGCTCGCCGAAACGAGCGGCGACTTCATCCGGCCGTATTTCGCGAATCCGGACCTGAAGGTGGACCTGAAGGCCGACCAGTCCCCGGTCACGGCGGCGGACCGGGGCGCCGAGGAGCTCATGCGGCGGATGATCCTCTCCAGGTTCCCGGATCACGGGATCCTGGGCGAGGAGTTTGGCCCCGAGAACACCGGCGCCGACTTCGTGTGGACCCTCGATCCGGTGGACGGCACGCGGTCGTTTGCCGCGGCCTGCCCGCTCTTCGGCACCCTGATCGCCCTCACCCACCTGGGAAAGCCGGTCCTCGGCGCGATCCACCAGCCAATCCTGCGCCAACTGGTCCTAGGCGACTGCAGGACGGCCACCCTGAACGGCCGCGCCGTCCGGGTGCGGCCCTGCGCGAGGGTCGAGGACGCGCTCCTGCTCACGACCGACCTCGCCAACATCGCCGCGCGCCGCAATGGCCCTGCCTTCGACGCGCTCGCCCGGCGCGCCGGCCTCTTCAGGACCTGGGGCGACTGCTACGGCTACCTGCTCCTTGCCACAGGGCACGCGGACGCGATGTGCGACCCCATCATGCACTCCTGGGACATCCAGGCCCTGGTCCCGGTCATCCTCGGGGCGGGCGGCGTGATCACCGACTGGCAGGGAGGGGATCCTGTGCCGGGCGACTCCATCGTGGCCGCGGGCCCCGACCTGCACTCCCGGATCATCCAGGCGTTGAATCAGTAAGGGGTCATGCCAAGTAAAGTGATGTCGCTCAGAGCGACATCACTTTACTTGGCATGACCCCTTCCAATCCGCCGTGATCACCGACGTTATCCCCCCCCGCCCCTTCCAGTCCGAGATCACGGTGAGCCGGCGCGGCTGCATCAGCCTGCCAAGGTCATCGCAAATCTTGTTCGTCACGGCCTCAAAGAATATCCCCTCGCTGCGGAACCCGTGGAAATACAATTTCAGCGACTTGAGCTCCACGCAGGTCTTGTCCGCCACGTAGCGGACCGTGATCGACGCGAAGTCGGGATGCCCCGTGATGGGGCACACCGACGTGAACTCATGGTGGGTGTGCTCAATCACGTAATCCCGTTGCGGGGCGGGGTTTGGAAAGGTCTCGAGAAGCTTGGCGTCGGACATGGGAGGGGTGTCAGGTCGCGGTCTCGGAGAAGCGCGTCTCGCGGATCACCGTCACCTTGATCGTGCTGGGGTACTGCAGCTCGGTCTCGATCCGGCCCCGCAGCTCCTTGGCAATCTCGCGGGCGCGGTCGTCGGAGATGTGCTCCGGCGACACCACGACCCGGATCTCGCGTCCGGCCTGGATCGCGAAGGCCTGCTGCACGCCCTTCAGGGAAAGGGCCAGCTTCTCCAGGCGCTCCAGGCGCTGGATGTAGTTGCTCATGGACTCGGCCCGGGCGCCCGGGCGAGTCGCGGAAATCGTGTCGGCCAGGATCACCAGGCCCGCGTAGATGGTCTCGGGGCGGACCTCCTCATGGTGCGCCGCCACGGCATTGGCCACGATCGGCGTCTCGCCATGGCGCTTGATGAAGTCGGCCCCGATCACGGCATGGCTCCCCTCGAGTTCGCCGGGAACCCCCTTGCCGATGTCGTGCAGGAGGCCGGCGCGCTTGGCGATGTTGGGGTCGAGCCCCACTTCGCTTGCGATCAGCGAGGCGAGGAAGGCCGTCTCGACCGAGTGGTCGAGGACGTTCTGGTTGTAGGAGAACCGGTACTTCAGCCGCCCCAGGAGCTTGATGATCTCGGAATGGAGCCCGTTGATGTTCAGCCGGGCGACCGCCTCCTCGCCCGCCTGGGTGGTCGTCAGCTCGATCTCGTCCTGGGCCCTCTTCACGAATTCCTCGATGCTGGCCGGGTGGATGCGGCCGTCCTTGACCAGGGCCTCAAGGGCCACCCTGGCGACCTCCCGCCTCACGGGGTCGAATGAGGAAAGCAGCACCATCTGCGGGGTCTCGTCGATCAGCAGGGTGACCCCGGTCGCCGCCTCGAAGGCCTTGATGTTGCGGCCCTCCCGCCCGATGATGCGGCCCTTCATGTCCTCGCTCGGCAGCTGGATCAGCGTCGTGGTGAGGTCGTTGTTCGGCCTGCTGGAAATCCTCTGCATGGCCGCGATGAGGATCCGGCGCGCCTCGGTCTGGAGCTCCTGCTCGGACTTCTCCAGGGTCGTCCGGCGCAGGATGCGAAACTCGTCCTGGCACTCGAGAAGCACCTCCTCCCGCAACTGCCGCTTCACCTCCTCGGCGTCCATCTTGGATATCCCCTCGAGCCTCTGGCGCACGTTCCTTGAGAGCTCCCGGATGGCGTCGCGGGCCTGCTTGACGGCGGCCGCCTCCCGGTGGATCCGCTCCTGGCGCTGCTCGAGCTGATAGTCCAGGAGCCCGAGCGACTCCTCGTGCGCCCGGAACTCGCGCAGCCGGACGTCCGACTCGATCTCCCGCCGGTCGGACTCCCGGTTCAGCTCGGCCCGCTTCTCCTGGACCTCCGCCTCGACCTTCTGCCTGAGTTCCTCGGCCGCGACCGCGGCCTCGCGCCGGGCCACCTCGAGAAGCTCCGCCGCCTGCTGCCGGGATACGCGGAAGCTCTGGCGCATGACGACCCAGACCACCACGAAACCCACGCCCATTCCGGCCAGCAGCGACACCGGGAGCGACCAGTCAAACGGTGCGCCCGAGGCAAAAATAACTCCGAAGACGGTTGCGCTGGCTGATGTCAAGTGATGCCCTTACTAGGGCTTTACCCAAAAAGCTCAAGCCATTAGCCGTGAACCTGCCCTCCCCCGCCGACACGATACAGGTCTTCCAGACACGGACACGCGGGCTATGGGACCCTCTCACGCCGTTCGCCATCCTCGGGTTGTGCGGCTTCGGCGTCGCCTTCATCTACTCGGCGCAGCTCCCGGTGCACGGCAGCGGCTGGATCAGCCAGCTGGCGTTCCTTGCGGTGGGCGCGGCGATCTACGTGACGGTGTCCCTCGTCGACTACCGGGTCTGGCTCACCGCCGCCCATTGGTTCTACGCGGCCTGCCTCGTCCCCCTCGTGCTCGTCCTCCTTCCCGGCATTGGAAGCCAGCGTTTCGGCGCCACGCGCTGGATCAACTTCGGGATCTTTTCATTCCAGCCCTCGGAGACCGCCAACGTTGCGGTGCTGTTCATGACGGCGAGCATCCTGATCCGCAGCAAGATCGGCACGGTCCGGCAGTCGCTCGGCGTGCTCGGCAAATTGGCCCTTGCCGCTGGTGCGCCCATTGTGTTGATTCTGCTCCAGCCCGACCTCAAGTCGGCCATTGTCTTGCCGCCCATGGTGTTCTCCATGCTTTACGTATCCCGGCTCTCGGCGCGTTTTTACGCGGGTGCGCTGGGCGCGTTCCTCCTGGTCGTGGCGCTTGTAGCCTGGGACACCGTCCGCTACGCGGACTTCATGCAGTCGCACGGGGCCTCCCACGCCGACAGCCGCGGGGCGTACCGGAGCTTTCTGCCCCTGCACGACTACCAGCGCAACCGGATCCTCTCGTTCGTCGCCCCGGACAAGGTCGACCCCATGGGCATTGGCTGGAACCAGCGCCAGTCGCTCATCTCGGTCGGCTCGGGCGGGCTCACGGGCAAGGGATGGACCCGCGGCACGCAGGCCCAGCTCGGCTACCTGCCCCGGTCGGTCGCGCACAATGATTTCATTTTCTCGGTTATCGCCGAGGAGGAAGGTTTTTTGGGAAGCCTCACGGTTCTCAGCCTGTTTGGGATAGTGCTGTTCAACGGCATACGCATCGCCGGTCTCGCAAGGGACCGGCTTGGCACGCTGCTCGCCCTAGGCGTCACCGTGCTGTTCGCGGTGCATGTGTTCGTGAACATCGCCATGACCATCGGGCTCGTGCCCATTACGGGCATACCGCTTCCCTTCATCAGCCACGGTGGCTCCTTTGTGCTCAGTTGCTGCTTGCTGCAAGGACTGGTCCAAAGCGTCTATCGCTTCCGGAAGGACTTCGCATGACCCTGCGTCCGACCCGCGATAATGACCGCTTTGCCGGAATTTCCTGCGCCGCAAC
>CAZGOX010000075.1:0-1262 GCA_964527955.1 uncultured Opitutaceae bacterium
AGGCTGTTACTTGTTAAATCGGCAGCCGATTTAACAAGTAACAGCCTGACCCCTTCATTTTCTCACCACGGCGGCGACCCGAAGCGCTCCTGGAATTGGCCGATAAGGATATTGAGCCGCTCGGGCGGGACCTTTGAATTCGCCCGGGCCTTGTCCAGCCAGTCCCGGGCGCCGGCCTCGTTCCCCGTCTTGATCGCATAAAATGCAAGGCTGGTCTGGAGGGCCGGGTTCACAGGGTCGATCCTGATCCCCGACCTCAGCTCCCCGGCCGCCTTGTCGAGCAGGCCCTGCCTGAAATAGATCACCGCCGACTCGAGGTAGTTGTTCGGCTCCTCCGGCTGGTACCGCTGCGCCAGTTGGAAGTCGGCGAGCGCCTCATCGAGGTGCCCGGCAAGCCTGAGCTGCTTGCCGCGCTCGTAATGGAGGTTGGCGGAGTCGGGGCAATGAACAAGTCCGTCGGCCAGCACCTGCTGCGCGGCATCCCGGTCCCCCATGGTCCGCAGGAGATTGAAGAGTTGGATCCAATTGTCCGACGTTCCCGGGTCGAGAGCCACGCAGGCCTCCATCTCGGTTCGGGCCTCGGGGTACTGCTTCATGTCCCGGAGGAGCTCCGCAAGCTGGCGGTGGTTCCACGCGTCGCCCGGCCCGAGCTGGGCCGCCCGGCGGAGAAGCGGGAGGGCAAACGCGAGGTCCCCTGCTCCGCTTGCCACCGCGGCTGCCGTCCTGAGCATATAGGGGCTGTAGCAGTCCGGCCAGAGTTCCTCCTTCCAGGTATCCGGGCAGTCGCGAAAGTTTTCGCCGGCCTTGATCCGTTCCTCATCGTACTCGGCCGCAGGCTGGTTTGCGAAATGCTCGTCGACGCCCTCCTGGAGCATCCATGCGGCGCTGAAGAACGGATCGGCGTCCGTGGCCCGCTTGAGATACTCATGGGCCGACCTCCAGTCCCCCAGCGCCAGGCTGCACCTGCCAAGGCCGAGCAGCGCATACGTGTTCTCCCTGCTCCTGGCGAGAATCTCCTTGTACGCGCCCACCGCGGCGCCCACCTGGCCGCTCTTGAGAAGCGCATCCGCAAGACGAATACGGACAGGGATGTACCCGGGGGCAAGCGCGACGGCGCGACGCAGCAAGGGGAAGGCATTGTCCACGTCGCCGTAGTCGCTCAAAATGATCCCCAGGAAGTGGGGCCAACGGGCGTCGTCGGGCTCGAGGCGGATCAGGCCCCTGTAGCAGCCCGCCGCAGCCTCAAGGAATCCATTCGCCTG
>CAZGOX010000075.1:1362-3774 GCA_964527955.1 uncultured Opitutaceae bacterium
GGCGAACGGGTGGTGTCACAGCCCGGGATGATTGCACCGATGGATTGCCACCTGAAGGAAAAAAAAGGCCCGGCGGAAAAATCCGCCGGGCCTCGTGGGGAGACTCAGGCTCCCGAATTGTTCACCCTATCAGAACGACAGGGTATTGGTGACTTCCCAGGTGCGCGGCTCTGGAATCCTGGCAGACGCGGTGGTCCCGTCCGGCTCCGCGCTGATCGGAATCAGCGTCGAGCTGTAGAACAGGTTCCTCACGTTGACCTGGATCCGCCACTTCAGCTTGGACGAGATCTTGCGGCTGTAGCCGACCCAGGCATCGGTTGTGTCAACAACCGGCGACAGGAACGGATGGGCCGTGTCGAACGTCGTGCTCGCCGTCAGGAACGGATAGCCGATGATCTGCTTGTCCTGCCAGCGGTACGCGGCACCGAGGTTGAACCCCTTGGCCACGCCAGAGGAGATCGTGTAGTCGGTGATCACGTTGAAGCGCCAGGGGCGCTCTTCGGAAACACCCGTGCCGGTCAGGGCCTTCAGGTACAGGTAGTTGCCGTAGAACTGCGCGTCGAACTGGTTGCCCGCGGTCTGGCCGTTGAGGTAACCGTTCCACTCCTTGACGTCACCACCGATGTTGCCTGCGTCAGAGCCGGGGACGAGCGAGTGGAAGAATGCCTCTTCACCCGCCACCTCCTCGGTGTAGGACTGGGCCACGGAGTTGATCGTCGCGAACGTATGCGATGCGTTGAAGGTCAGGTCCCATCCCTTGACGGGCTGGGCCGTGATCTCGTACTCGACACCCTTCGAGAGGTTGTCGTCGCTGATCGCGAGGTTGCTCGGCGTGTTGGGGCTGTACAGCGGCGCGTTGTGGTTCACGTCGAAGTTCTTGTAGGGAACGATGCCCCAGTAGTTCTCGAAGTCGGCCTTCGGCTCGTTCGCAGGAAGCACGAAGTTCGTGAGAACCGCCTGCTCGTCCTTGTAGGCCGAGTCGACGGACTGGCCGGGATTCGGCTGGTACGCCAGGAAGTGGGGCGTGCCCGCTGCGCTGGCCGGGAGGTTCGGGTCGATCAGCTGGTTGAGGGTTGCCGTCGCCGTGCTCACGTTGAAGTTGTTCGTGAACGCCCAGTTGTTCGAATTGCCCGGACCGTCCTGTGCCCAGTCGTCAAACACGTCACCCCAGCCGTACGAGTAACCGACCTCGTACAGACCGCCGGGCTGATTGGCGTTCAACGAACCGTTCGTGATGCTCGTCTTGTACCAGTTCACCTTGAGGGTGATCCGGTCATTCAGCGTCGAGAACACGATCGCCTTTTCCGTGGTCTTTCCCGCGGGGGCCGGAACTGGCTCGCCGGAGATGTCATACCGACCGGCGGCGGGCTGGAAGTTCGAGGATTGGTCGAACTCGAGGCTCAGGTCGCTCTCAAGCGGGAGCTTCTCCTTGATGAACTTCGGCGTGTGGATGACCACGCTGTAGCTCGTCGAATGTCCCTTCACAGAGTTGAAGGTCACGCCACCGTGCCCGTTGCGGGGATCATTGGCTCCGTTCGAGACCTGGAAGTTCGGGTCATACGGATCGTAGTAGCGGCCGATGCCGGCTGCGTTCGGGTAGATGTCCTGCGGGGCGCTGCCGGCGTACTGGTCGGTGGCCGTGTCTGTGCGCCAGCCAACCGTCGGGACAACGTTGCCATCGAAGAAGAACCCCTGCCAGACGAGTGCCCGGGAGGTGATGGTCGCGCGATCCTTGGAGGGGCTGCCGCCGGACAGGTAGATCCCCTTGTCGGGGGCCTGGACGTCGATCAGCGTGGGCGTGTAACCCAGGTAGCTGTACGGGTCACCCGAGTAGTTGGCACCGGTCGCGCTGGCCGTCTGGATCGGGGTGTAGTTGTTCGGGCTGGGCGTCAGGTTGAAGAACTGCACCGTGGCCTCGGTCCCGATGTTCTGCGAAGCCTGAATTCCCGTGACGCCCAGGGGCTGGCCCAAGGTGGCGTTCGCGAGGTTCGGGGACAGGTAGGCGATCTGGCCGATGCTGAAGGTCTGGGTGTTCAGCTGGTTCAGGATGTCGTTGCCGCCAGCGGCGCCGCCGTAGCCGATGTTGAACGTGTTATCCGTCGTCTTTTGATAGAGGCCGGTGAACACGCTCTTGCCAAGGATGCGGGCGATCCAGGAGGACTTGTCGAGGTAGTCGGAGAAGTCGAGGGTCGCGTACGCCGTGGCGCGGTAGCTGAGGCGCTTCGTGTGGTCGATGTTGCTGAACGTCTCGTTGCCGCCACCGGAGGTGAAGGCACGTCCGACATTCGGGTTGGCCGGGTCATTCAGCGAGCTGTTGCCCGCCGTGGTGGCCATGATATCCACCGAGAGGGCGGAGGGCGAGGCATACACGTTGAACTGGGACTGCGTGTATTGCTGGTCGTCGATCACGAG
>CAZGOX010000075.1:3874-10368 GCA_964527955.1 uncultured Opitutaceae bacterium
CCCGATCCCGGGGGACCGTCGATCTCGTTCGTGTACAGGGTCAGCCATCCGTTGTTCGGGCCGCCGGCGAGGCTTGAATTCGCATTCGGGAACACTTCCGCGGCAGCGCCGCTGATCAGGCTGCCTTCAGAATTGTTGGCGAGCCAGGGATTGTACTGCGGGTTGGTGATCGTGTTGCCGGCCGTGTCCGAGTAGGTCGTCGAGTTGGCGCCGTAGAGCGGGTTGGCCAAGATCGAGGTCTGCGGACCGGTGAAGTACTGGCCTGCCGTCGTCGGGCCGGTGTTGCCGGGCAGCGCATTGTGGGTTGCCTGGGTCGGGGTGACGATGTTCTGGTAGGCGCTCTCGTAATCAGCGACGCTCGTGCTGCTGAAGCCGATGCTCATGAATCCGTAGGTCGCCTTGTTCATCGACGTGAACCACGGGGTGATCTCGTCGAGCGGCGGGAGGATGTTCGGGTTGATCGCGTTGACCTCGCCGTGCTCAAAGCTCACGCGGATGTCCGTGTGGGCCGAGCCGCGGTTGAGGAACTTGGGATCATACTTCAGCGCGAAGAAGTAGCGCTTGTCGTCGTTGAAGTCGGGGCGCTGCGCAAATTCCCGCTGGTCGTTCAGGACCGAGAAGCGGACCGCGAGCTCGTCGGGCAGGAGGACCTTGTTGTAGTCCAGGCTGTCGCGGAGCGAGCCAAAGCTGCCGAACTTGTTCTCCAGCTTTCCGGAGTCCTTCGCCAGGCTGGCGTCGCTGACGGTCGCGTTGATGATGCCGGCGGGGCTGCCCAAACCGAACAAAATTGCATTCGGCCCGCGCTGGATGTCGATGCGGTCCGTGTTGTAGCTGTCCCACGGCACGTCGGTCAGGAAGAAGTTCCTGGTGTTGTCGGCGGAGGCCAGGCCGCGGACGCGGGTGTTGGTCTGCGGGGACTCCTGCGCGCCCTGGGTGTTCACCACGGCTCCGTTGCCGGCGCCGGCGAAGTTACCGCCCTGTCCGCCAACCTCTGTGTTGGTCGTGTACACCAGCAGCTCTTGGCTGCTGTTCGAGTCGGTGTCTTCCAGGAATTTCTTGGTGACGACCGAGATCGCGTCGCCAACGTCTTTCAGGTTCGTCTTGATGCGCGTTCCGGCCAGCGTGCTGGTGGCGGCGTATCCAGTGTCCTCGTCTGCCTCGACCACGAAGGGCGAGAGCACCAGGACCTCTTGATCCGTCGTTCCAGCGGTGGTTGCAACCGGGACCGGAGCGTTGTTATCCTGACTGGCCGCTGCGGCCGGAGCAGGAGCTGCCTCCTGCGCAAAGCCATGGCTCTGCACGAATGCAATGCCAAGGGCTGAAACGACCGCGAGCGCCCGAAGTCGGGCGAGGGTTCTATTCATAGGTTTTTTGGTATTCAGGGGGTGTAGGGGAACGGAGATTCTTGAGGAACCACCATCAATCCCGGGAAAACCCGGGCATCGACGAGGCGGACTATAGGGAGTCGGTCCCTAACTGTGAATGAGAAATTTTGTACAAGAATTGAGATCTGTTGCCAAAATTGAACCTTTTGGCCGACTTGTGCGTCCACCGTCAATTCACTTCCCTGGGCCTTTGCTCCGTCTGCGCCAGGCGGCGGTAGGCGCCCGGGGAGAGCTTCGTGACCCGCTTGAACACGACGCTCAGGTATTCCGGGTGCTCGAATCCCACCAGCTCGGCGATCTTCTTCAGGGGAAAATCTGTTTCGTGCAGGAGCTGCTTCGTCTTTCCGAGTTGAACCTGGCGAATTTCCGCCTGGGGCGAGCGGCCCAGGTATTGTCGAAACTTCTTCTCAAGCTGGCTGCGGGAGGCTGCGACCTGGTCCACGACATTCGAGACCGAGATCCCAAGGCACGCGTTGTCGCGGATGTAGCCGAGCGCCTCGGTGACTGTCCGGTCGTCGATCGCAAGTGTGTCAGTCGAGTTCCTGACCACCACGCGGATGGGCTCGATCAGGGACTCGGCGGGCCGGACTTTTCGGCCGGCCATCAATTGGTCCAGGAGTTCGGCGGCAGAATACCCTGACAGGAAGCTGTTGGTCGCCACGCTGGAGAGCGGAGGATGCGAAAGCTCGCACCGGGTTGCATCGTCGTTGGCCCCGAGGACAGCAACCTCTTCGGGAACAGAAGCTTGAGCAAGATGACAGCCCTCGAGCACCTGGGCCGCGTGCATGTCGTGGCAGCCCATGATCGCCAGTGGCTTGGGCAGGTCCGCGAGCCATGCGGCTATTTGCAGCACCTGCTCCTGATTCCAGTCCGGCGTGCTCGCGCCCGGATACTTGTTCTCCAGCAGGCTGCAGGAAAACCCAGCCAGGGTCACTCCCTCAACAAACCCCCGCCTGCGCTCCATGGACCACTGCTCATTGCTGTAGCCGCAAAACCCAAAGTGCCGGTAGCCTCTCTCTATGAAGTGCTCCGCCCCCATATGCCCGATGGCAACATTGTCGGGGCGGATCTTGTGGCTGTCAGGCTGCGCCGGTTCGTCATTCAGGTCGACCAGCGGGATCTGCAGACGGCGGCACTCGGCGGCCAGCCGCCGGGATGTGTGCCGGCTGATCACGCCGTCCCATTGTCGGCTCGCCAGCCACCCGGGATTCGCCTCGGTCTGGGCCTGGTCGTCCAAGTATGCAGCCCAAGGCTGATGGGTTGCCTGGAACTTGGCGATCCCGCGCAGCATCGCCTCCGCCTCCTCGAAACGCGTCCGAAAAACGAGGAGGACACGAAGTTTTCGCCTGTCTGGCTGGCTGGGCTTCACGGTTCGTCTTGGCCGGGTGTCATGCGTACGTATCCACCAACGACTGATAGGTCAAGTTCTTGCGCAAAAGACCCTTACGGGCTGGCCGTTCCAGGTGCACCTCGATCGTCCTGGGTTCGCCTGCATACAAGTCGAAGTAATTGTCGCTCGAGAAGTGGGCTAGGTCGCCAAGGTCAAAGGCAAACCTATGCTGGAACACATTGGATAGAAATTGGATGCGAAATCTTGTCGGGCCAAGTGCTTCGATTTCCGCCGTGGTTTTCGGCTTGGGCAGGGAGAGAAAGCGCGGCGGCGTCAGGAATACCGTCCCCTCGCTAGCGCGGGTGTCGCCGATATCGAGGGCGATCCTCAGGATGATGTTGTCCCTGCCATGCTTCGAAATGGGTCCCGACAAATCGAGCGTCTTCTGCCGGATGCTTTCGCCGTACCTGAGCCGCACCCGCATCCTCCCTCCGCCAAGGCGCCGCCCGCCGAGGTGGAGCAGCTTCCACGAGAGCCGCCCGGTGGCCGGTTCCGCGGAATCGTAGACGGTATGAAGATGCACCTCCCGCACGGTCGTCCCCCGGTAATTGCCTATGCCGCGGGTTTCCTCGCCGGGCACGTGCGCCGAGACCAGCGCCGGGGAAAAGAACCTCCGCGCCACGTGGTGCAGAGCCTTCCATTTTCCGTTGAATTCCAGCCCGCTCCAGGACGCGCAGGGCCAGCAGTCGTTGAGCTGCCAGTACAGGGCCCCCATGCAGCGGGGCATGGTGCGCCGGTAGTGCTCGACGCCCACCTGCATGCAAAGGGCTTGGTTGAGCTGCGACAGGTAGATGAGCGATGCCTGGTCCTTGGGGAACCGGTAGGCCTCGGCCACGTAGTCTAGAATGGTCTTGTTTCCGCCGCCATTCTTTTGGTGGTTCTCCATTGCCGGCCCGAAGATGTTCCCATCGCCCGGCGGGCAGAATGTGGCCTGCGTGGCAGGCGAGGAAAAGCTCTGCATGCCGAACTCGGAAACGAAGCGGAACAGGTACTTCTCATAGTCCTTGACCGGCTTCCGGGAGTGCCACACATCCCAAAAGTGGGTGTCGCCCCTCTTTTCGCCGACCTCGAAGGTGTGGGTCCCCTCGCCTGTCCCCCGATACGGCGAGGTAGGCCAGTAGCCCGTGACGCCGTCCAGCCTGGCCACGACTTCGGGCAGGACGCCGTGAAAGAGGGCGTCGTACTGTGCCCGCAACCCGGGCTTACTTTGAAAATCGTGGTGGTTGAGGCCCTCGATCTCGTTGTTACCGCACCAGAGCGCCAGGCAAGCCCGGTGGCGGAGGCGCCGGACCTGGGCCTCGGCCTCCGCGCGAACCCCCGCGAGGAACGAATCGTCGGCGGGATACACGGAGCAGGCAAACATGAAGTCCTGCCACACCAGCAGGCCGAGCTCGTCGCACAGGTCATAAAACTCCTCGGCTTCGTAGATGCCGCCGCCCCACACCCGCATCATGTTCATGTGGGCCTCGGCGGCCGATCGCAGGTCCCTGGCATACTCCTCGCGGCCGAGCCCCGCCACAAAGCTATGGGCGGGAATCCAATTTGCGCCCTTGGCGAAAATAGGCCGCCCGTTGACCACAAACCGAAAGCCTTCCCCCCACTCGTCGGGCTTGCGCTCGAGAACGATGGTCCGCAGGCCGATGCGCCGCACCAGCGAATCCAGCACCACCGCGCCCGACGGATCGAGCAACTCCAAAACCACACTATATAGGGGTTGGTGCCCGTGGTCGCGCGGCCACCAAAGCGCCGGCTCCGGGATCCGCAGGAGGATCGCCCCCCCTCCCGAGCCGGAGGCCACCTCGGCGCCGTCCCTGGTGACCGTGCACCGGTACACGCAGGGAGCACCCGGGCGCGCAGGCTCCCCGACCACCCGCAGGGAGACGCCGCCTCCCTGCTCGTGAACCTGCTCAATCCGCATTCCGTCGAGACGGTTCCCGCTCCAGCCCTCGAGCCGGATGTCCCGCCAAATCCCGCAGGTGACAAGGCGCGGCGCCCAGTCCCAGCCGAACTGGCACTGCTCTTTCCGGATCACCTGGGAGCGCCCGACGGGATCGTTGAATTCACGGGGCTGGTGCTCGAGGCGACGGCTCCGGATGTAAGCCATGGCGCTCCCAAACCGGACAAGGATCTCGTTGCGCCCCGGGAGGAGCCGCGCCTTCACCGGCACGCGATGCGACTGGAACATGTTGTCGGATTCCAGCACGAGGGCGCCGTTCACGAACACCTCGGCCACGGTGTCGAGGCCGTCGGCCACGAGCTCGACCTGCTCCTCGCCCATCATGGCCTCCGGCACGTCAAATTCCGCCCGGTACTCCCAGTTCCGCTCCTCGATCCACTGCAGGCCGAGCTCGTTCGTGGACCAGAACGGGTCGGGAATGCGCTTGTTCCGGATCAGGTCGCGGTGCACGCAGCCCGGCACTTGGGCCGGCAGCCACTTTTTCGTGTCCGCTTCACGGAATTGCCAGGAGGTTGAGGCAAGGGGCAATGGGCGCATGGAAAATGGATTCTTCGCTTCGTTCAGAATGACAGCGAATGGAGAAGCGATTAGTTGAAACAATTGCAAATTAGGACACCACCGAATTTTGTATTCCCCTCCCGTGCCGACACTGAAGGACTCCCTGAACCAAAGGCCGATCCCACCCCGGTCGCGCCGCCCGATAGTCTGCATCGGCGCCGGCGGCGTCGTGCGCAATGCCCACCAGCCCGCGTACCGGATGGCCGGGTTTTCGGTGGCCTCGGTGTTCGACATCGATCCCGCCGCGGCCGCGGCCCTGGCGAGCGATTTCGGAATACCAAGGACCTGCAAGTCCCTCCGGGAGGCCGTCGAGTCGGCCCCACCCTCCGCGGTGTTCGACGTGGCGCTGCCGGCCCAGGAGGTCCTGGGCGTGCTCCCGGAGCTGCCGGATGGCGCCGCAGTGCTCCTCCAGAAGCCGATGGGCAGGGACCTGGACGAGGCCCGCTTAATCCGCGACCTGTGCAGGAAGAAACGGCTCGTGGCCGCCGTCAACTTTCAGCTCCGCAACGCGCCGTGCGTGCTGGCCGCACGCGACCTCGTCGCCAGGGGTGCGGTCGGCGAAGTGCACGCCGTCGTGCTTCGCGTCACCTGCCATACGCCATGGGATCTATGGACGTTCCTGCGGGGCATACCCCGCATGGAGATCCTCTACCATAGCATACATTATATTGACCTTGTGCGCTCCCTGCTGGGAGAGCCCGACGGGGTCTGGGCGAGGACCGTGAGACACCCGAGGCTGCCCGAGTTTGCATCGACCCGCACCACGATCGCCTTTGACTACGGGCCCGACCGCCACGCGTCGATCTCCGCAAACCACGGCCACGAATTTGGTCCGCGCCATCAGGAGAGTTCCCTTGAGATCGAGGGCACGAAGGGGGCCATCCGCGCCCGGCTCGGCGTGAACCTCGACTATCCCCGGGGATTGCCCGACCAGCTGGAGTTCTGCCTGCCGGCGCAGGGTTCGGAACCCCGGTGGGAGGAGGTGCCCCTCATCGGAGGCTGGTTCCCGTTCGCGTTCGTGGGGCCGATGTCGGAACTCATGCGCCGCGCAAACGGAGAAACCGCCGAGCTCCCGACTGGGGTGGAGGATGCGTACCGGACGATGGCCGTGGTGGAGGCCTGCTATGACTCGAGCGCCCGCGGGGCCACGCCCATCCCCCCATGACCCCACCGGAACGGCATCCCGGGTATGTCGACTCCCACG
>CAZGOX010000076.1:0-2145 GCA_964527955.1 uncultured Opitutaceae bacterium
AGATGCCCCGCGAGCTATTGACATACCGTCGGGCGAGGTTATTTTTCGGACAGCTGTCACCCCACTACCTATGACCCAAAGATTCATTGTCCCGGCGCTTTTTATTGCCTTGGTGATGTCCCCAATGACCCGTGCGGCCAATAGCGCACCGGTCGATAGCAGCCCCGCGTATCCGACCGTTTCGCTGAATTCGGGGTCCACCGCCGTCTTCTCGGCGGTGGTCACCGGAACGCCCGCGCCTACGTACCAGTGGCAGAAGGGTGGCGTCAACCTGACCGACACCACGGGCAACCAGTCGGCGGATGTCATCTCAGGAAGCCTGGGGCCGCAGTTGGTCATCACGAATGCGACCACTGTCAGCAACGGGAGCTACACCTGTGTTGCGACGAACAGCGTCGGCTCGGTGACGACGGCGGCGTCCGTTCTCACGGTCACGGCCGCCTCCAGCCCTGGCTACGTGATCAGCCTCTCTGCCCGGGCGGACGTCAAGACGAACGACCAGATCCTTATCGGCGGATTCTACATCGTCGGAACCACGTCGCGAACGGTCCTGATCCAGGCGATCGGGCCCGCGCTCTCGACGGTGGGTGTGAGCAACGTCCTTCCGGATCCCACGCTGGCCATTCACCATTACGACTCGCAAGGGAATGATCATATTCTCTACACGAACTCCGGGTGGAGCACGGGAGTGCCGGCCATTGACAACGTCCTTCTCAACACTGCGGCGGCCGCCTATGCCACCCCGGTGCTGCAGGTCGGATCCAAGGATTCCGAGCTATTGCTTACCCTGCCTCCCGGCGGGTACACGGCGGAGATCTACGGGACTTCCGGCGACACGGGCGTGGCCCTGTGCGGGATCTACGAGTTGGACTGAGCCTTAGCCGTTTTGGGGCCGTCAACGACTCCGCCGGGGCGACCCAGGCGGGATTCCGTCCCGATTTGTCTCGGCAATGCCCGGGTCATCTGGGAGGCTGAACCGGTTGCCCTACTCCAACTGAACATGCCCGTCTGGGAATACAAAGTCATCACAAGCGGCAAGGGCGGGTTTGCCACGCCCGCGCTGATGGAGTCCTTCCTGAACCAACTGGGCAGGGACGAGTGGGAGATCCTCGACTTCCGCCAGCTTCCCGACAACCCGCTCGCCTTCACCGGCCTTGCGCGGAGGCCGACGCAGAGGGACTGGACTCTGGAGGACGCGGTCGCCGCCGCCGCCCGGACCGAGGCGGACAAGCTCAGGGCCGAGTTCGAGGCGAAGTTCAAGGGAACAGCCCCGGCCGAGGAAAAGGTGGAAGGCGTTGCCGCCGAGGAGAAAGCCGCATCCGAGGAGGGGTATCGCAAGATCCGCGACACGGAGCGGGACATGGATCCTGACGCTCCCGAGGACGACGGGGAACGCGACGAGTGGGACAACCTGACCACCGAGGACGAGCTCCCGACATTTTTCGAGGCGATCCGTCCGCACATGCGGCGCAACCAGCGGGGCCCGGGGCTTTCGGTGGGCGTGGACCACCTGGCGAGGCGTTGGGAACTGACCGAGGACGAGGTGATCAACGCGCTCAAGGAATGCGGGTTCACGATCCCGGAGGACGAGGACGCAAGACCGGAGTGCCTTGAATACGAGGGAGACCTTTATTGGGTGAACATCAACCGGCGCGGCGAACGCTGGATCAACACCAAGGAGAAGCCGAGGGCGATGTTCAAGATCGCCAAGGGCACCCGCCCGGCGGAGGGCACGGAGGCGCCGGAGGGAGAAGCAGTCCCGGCGGCGGAGGCCCCTCCTGCAGATTCAGGCAGGCAGCACTCGGGCAGGGGGCGCGACCGCGGGCGGGACCGGGAAGCGGTTCCGGCGAGCGGGGGACCGCTGCCTTCCGGCCCGGAATTGCTCGAACGGATCCGCCCGTTGATGCGCCGGAGCCGGCGCGGTCCGGGAGGGTCGGGCAGCCTCGGGTTCCTTTCGCGCGCCCTCAAGTGCTCCGAGGGCGACCTCGGCGCGGGCTTTGTGGCGCTCGGCCTCAAGGCGCCGGAAGCGCAGGGCGAAAAGCCGGTCTTTGTAGAGGTCGGGGAAAGCCTGTGGTGGCTCAACCAGGACCAGCGCGGCGGCGTGTGGATCAATGAGAGGGACAAGCGCGACGTGAACACGGGTGG
>CAZGOX010000076.1:2245-10287 GCA_964527955.1 uncultured Opitutaceae bacterium
AGCGCGGCGGCGTGTGGATCAATGAGAGGGACAAGCGCGACGTGAACACGGGTGGCGACGACGGCGAAGCCGTCCCGTCCCGCCCGGACGCCCCCGCCGTCCCTGGGGACGCCGCTTCGGGATCGCCCCTCGCAGCCCTTCGCCTCCTCCTCAAGAAGACGAAGACAGGATCCCATTCCGGAGAGACGGTCCAGCTGGCTGAGACTCTGGGGAAGACGCCGGACGAACTGCTCGCGGCGCTGACCGCCGCCGGTCTGCAGGTTCCGGAGAAGCCCCGCGCGAAGCCGGTGTTTGTCGAGCATGCCGGGGAGATCTTCTGGCTGAATCGCAATGCCAAGGGAGAGCTCTGGCTCAACGCGAAGACCTCAAAGTACGCCACCAGCGACGCAGACCAGGGCGGGGAAGCCCAGGAGGCGGCCGTCCACGAGCCGGCACCCCAGCCAACTGAACCTGCCGTTTCGGAGCCCGCAGTGCCTGCGCCGGCGGAGACACCTAAGGCCGAAGCCTCGCCGTCAGAGTGACTTGGGCCTGGACGAAGGCGTCCGAGCCGTCGGGAGCGGCCGCGAGGGAGAGGCTGTCCAGCGTCAGCCCGGGTTCGGCGCACAGGGACTTGATCGTCTCGACGATGTCGGGCCACGCCCCGAGCGAGGGGTGGTTGTAGGCGAGGGCACAGCGCCGTATCTCAAGACCCGGATACCTGTCTGTTGCCGACGCAAGCAGGGTCCAGTTTCGGCTCCGGCGGGCCAGCCATGCGTCAAAGAGTTCCGCGGCCGGCAACCCCGCGCGGGTTGAGGACAGTCTCTCCTCAATCTTGGAGAGTCTCTCCGGCCCGGCGTCGCGAAGGGCGTTCCATTGGGCCTCAAGAGCTGAATCCTCCGGGGCAATCCCGGGATCCCGGGGACTCGACAGACTAAAATAGAGGGCGAATCCGGAGCAGGAGGCGCCGGCGGCACAAACCATGACCGCCGCCCTGGGTCCAAAATGGAGACGCGGGTTCATGCTGGTGCTACTGAAAGGATCCGTGCCATTCAAAATCCGGACCTGGATCGCCGGCCTGTTCCACGGAAAGGCTCCACGGCGCGCCCTTGAACCCAAGATCCTGCCTGAACCGCGCCAGGATGTCGCCGGGACCGGTGGTGCCCGTCCCGCACCGGCCCCGGATCGTGAAGTTCCCGGCCAAGGTCGATACCTCGAGCAGCTCAACCTGTCTCGGAACCAACCCTGAGAGTGCCATGAGCAGGTCGTACTCCCTCTGCCGGCCGACCTCCATTTGTGCCAGCTCCCGTTCCCGGCGATGGATCGCATCGTCGATGGCGCGCCGGGACTCCACGGAAGCACGCAACTTCGAGCGGAGCCCGGCTGCGGCCACCTCGCCTTGCCGGATTCCATCCCGGTACATGCAAGTTGACCGGACGGACCAGGCTGAGCCCGCGAGGAGGAGGACGCCAAAGGCTCCGGCCAGCGCCGCGAGGCACCGCCGTGCCTGGCATCGCGTCCGAACTCGCAGGAAATCGGACGGACCGCCGGGCGTGAGAGACCCTGCGCTTCCGAGCAGGCCGGCAAGCGTGGTCCTCACGACCTTGCAACCGGCCAAAAGCCGGCACAAGTCCTCCATGCCACCGCCTTCCTCGATGGCGCAGAGCCCGGGCGCGCCTCCTGCCCCCTCAAGGAGGGCGACGGCCGTATTGACATCGGCCACGGCATCCTCCTCAGCACCGACGCCCTCGTGGTGGTGTGCGAATTGGCCGCCGTGGGGGCCCATGCTGGTGACGAGGGCCCTCCCCGGGATCGCCACAACGACCCACGACGGCTCCCCACCGCGGCAAGTCGAACCCGTCGCGTCAACCAGGCACCGCAAAGGCCATGCACCCACGGTGTGGATGCCCGTCCGGGCCAATCCGTCCACAAGCCGTGGAAGTGCGGAATGGACGTCCAGGTAGAGGACCGAGCCCGCGCAGGCCGGCTGACCCTTCGGCGGATCGATGGCCCACAGGGTCCCCCTGGCCTTCATCGAAGGGTATTCGCGCGACAGGTGCCGGAAGAGGCGGGTCCGCCCCAGGACTGGGCATCGGATGTCATGGGTCTCGATCGACGAAGGATGGTAGGCAATCCTGGCCCGGGTGCCTGCCGGCGCGATGCCGGAAACCATGGCAACAATTGCCGCGACGGGATCCTCCCCTTCCACAAGGCACCGGGACGCCAGCGCGCCGTCCGGCCCGAGGATCCGAACGTCGGTGCCCCACCATAGGATGACGAAGGCAGCCGAAGGCGTCGCCGCGGGCTCAGAGGTTCGCAAGGTAGTAGTAGACATCCACGGAACCGGTGTTGGCCGCATCCTTGGCGTAGACGACCGGACCCTCCGTCTGGTCGTTGGCTGCAGGGGACACAGCGGTGTTTTGCGTCAGGTTGATGCCGTCCACATCCAGGGCCAGTTGGTACGCGTCGGCGGTGGACGCCCCCTTGATGATGAGGTAGGCGACCCGGCTGCCGTTCGGGATGAAAGTCGCCCCGTCCCCGTTGAGGTTGAAGGCGCAGGAGTAGGAACCAAGCGTCTGGTGCGTTCCGCTGCTCGCCCCGGGGTTGGTGGTGCCGTCGCTGGTGGAGCATTCCGCGCGGCTCATCGATGCGTACGTCAGCGTCGGGGCTGCGGTTCCTCCGAAGGACCCGGTGTTCGGCGACCATCCAAAACCGTTCGCGGAACCGGAGACCGCTGCGTTCTGGACGCCCATGCGAATGCCCAGCGGGCGATCGAGCACCGCCTCGGCCAGCAGGACGTTGTCCAGGGTTGCTGCGGCGCCGACCGCCGCCGCCGTGGGAGAGCCGGCTCCGGTGTACTCGGACGTGAGGGTCGCGGAGACGCCCTCTGTCACGGGGAGGGTGCCCAGCGAGCCGGGCTTGCCGAGGAAGAGGGTGATCGCGGATTTCAGGTTGCCTGCGGTTCCCTCGACGTTGCGGATGCGTGCGCTCTGCAGGGCCTTGCTGATGGCCGGGACGCCGATGGCGATGATGGCCGCGATCACGGCGAGGACCGCCATGATCTCGACAAGGGTGAATCCGGAGCGCGAAAGGCCGTGTGTCTTCATGATGGCGCAGATACTAGCAAGTCCGCGGGTGGCTCCTCGACGGCTCCATAGACCTCCTCAATGGTCGTCAACCCGAGGGCGGCCTTGCGCACGCCATCCTCAAAGAGGCAGCGGCAGCCGCGTGGGTGGAGCTGCCTCAGGAATGTGTCGTGCGGTGCGCGCTCGGCCACGAGCCGCTCGAGGCCCGAGAGGGGATACACCTCGACAATCGCGGTCCTCCCGCGAAAGCCCCTCCCGCCGCATTCCGCGCACCGGCGGTCGGTGCCTGCCGCAAAGAACCTCGCGTCGGCAGGTCCGATCCCATCCGCCGCGAGCAGGCCGCGAAAGCGCTCGAGAAGGGGGCCTTGTTGCGGATGAGGCACCCTGCATGTCCGGCAGGGGCGGCGCACAAGGCGCTGCGAGATGATGCCCCTCAGGGCGCAGGAAAAGATCAGGGGATCCAAGCCGAGGTCGGCTAGCCGTGTGATGGCGCCGAGCGCGTCCCCCGTGTGGAGCGTGCTGAAGCAAAGGTGCCCGGTGAGCGCTGCCCGGAGCGTGATGTCGGCGGTCGGCCTGTCGCGGGTCTCGCCCACCAGGACGATGTCGGGGTCATGCCGCAGGACGTGGCGCAGCAGTTCGTCAAACGTCCTGCCGATCTTTTCGTCTACCCCGATCTGCACCAACAGGCGCGGGTTGCGGATCTCGACAGGATCCTCAAGCGCGACGACCTTCAGCCCGTTGATGTCCTGAGTGGGCAGGTTGTTGAGCATCGAGTGGAGCAAGGTGGTCTTGCCGCATCCGGTGGGGCCGGTGACGTAGACAAGACCGCTGGGCAGCCCGATCAGGCGGCGCAGGTGGGTGACATCGGCGGGGAAAAGGTCCATCTCCTCGAAGGGGCGCAGCCCGGCCTGCTGGTCCATGATCCGGATCACGATGGATTCGCCGTTGATGGCCGGAAGGGACGAGAACCGAAGCCTGTAGCGCCTGGCACCGACGGCCAGGGATCCCTGGCCGTCCTGGGGAAGACGCCGCTCGGAGATGTCCATGCGCCCTGCAATCTTCGCGCCCTGGACTACCGAGTCGCGCAGCGATTGCTCCAGGAACCGCTTGTGAATCAGCCTGCCGTCGATCCGTTGGCGCACCTCAAGGCCCAGGTCCCGCGGCTCCAGGTGAACGTCGGTGGCGCCGTCCGCCACGGCCTCGCGCAGCAGTCCCTCGACAAGCTCGGTGGCGCCGCCCTTTTGCTGCTGGTCCCGCCAGGCCTCATCGATCAGCCCGAGTATGTCGCCCCTGGGGGCGACATGAAGCCGTGGCTCGCGCCCGGGAAGGTCCCGGGCCGCATGCTGGAGTCCATACACGGCCGGGTCGGCGACGGCCAGGTCGACCACGGCCCCGGACTGACGGAAGGCGACGACGCATTTCCTCGTGGCCCTCTCACGCGCCAGCAGCCTGGCGGCGGCCCTGTCGGGTCTGCCTGCACCCAGGGCGGCCTCGGGGAGGCCGTGCCGCCGTGCGACCAGCGCCGCAAGGCGCTGGGGATCGGCCAGGCCGAGTTCCTCCAGCACCGCCGAAAATCCGTCCCCGGGGCTTTGGCGCCAGCACTCCCTGGCGCTGGCAAACTGCTCCTCGCTGATGGCCCCGGTCTCGACGAGGGAGAGGCCGAGCCAGAGCGGATTGTCCCGGGATTGCGTTGCGGCGCCCATGGACGGTGCCTCACCGGACCAGGTCGGCCGTCAGGAACATGACCAGCTCCCTGCGGCTCCTGGCCCCCCCGCTCGTGCCAAAGGCCCTCCCGAGGACGGGAAGGTCCCCGAGCACCGGCACCTTTTTCGACTGCTCCGCCGACTCGTCGTAGATGAGCCCTCCGATCATCACGGACTCGCCGGCGTGCAGGCGGGCTATCGTCGAGAGAGACTTGATGTCCATGCGCGGGGCGGTCTGCTGGCCGTCCGGGGAGGAGTCGATCCCGATCAACTGGGTGATCGCAGGGAGCACATCCACGGTCACCGTCCCGTCGCCGTTGACCTCCGGGGTCACGTAGAGGACCGTGCCGATCGTGATCGGGTTCTGGGAGTAGGTATTCTGGGTGGTGGAGTAGGGGGTGGCCGCGCCGCTCTGGTTGATGGTCGTGGAGTTGGAGAGGGAGAAGAAGGTCTGCTCGGTGCCTACTTTTACAAAGGCCGTCTGGTTGCTGAGGCTGAGCACGGAGGGATTGGACACCGCCCTCACGGTTCCCTGCTCGCGCAGGGCACTGATCGCGGCGGACACCTTTCCAGCCGCGAGCGTCCCCGAGATCGTTCCCGGGATCAGGGTCTGGCCGCCGATCGCCGCAAACCCCGTGTTGCTCGAAAGGCCGTTGATCGCGAGGGCTCCGATCCTCGTGGCGGCAAGCGTCCAGTCCACCCCCAGTTGGTGCTGCGAATCGAGCTCGACCTCCACCACCCTGGCGGAAATGCGCACCTGCTGGGAGATGCGCCGGTTCAGGACCTCAAGAAAGGATCGGAAATCCTCCTGGCGCCGCGGCGGCGCCGTGACGATCGCCAGGCCGGCCAGCTTGTTCACAGCCGCTGTCTCGCCGGGCTGGGCGAGACCGGACAGTTCGGACTGAACGTCCGACCAGAAGGTCATCTGGTTTTGCTGTTGGATCGAAAGGTTGGTCTGGTCCCCCTGGCTCCCTGACACGGCAGCCGCCTGCGCAGCCGGGCCCAGGCTGGCAGGGGCCAGGAGGCTCCCTGGAGAGGCCAGGCTGGACTGGGCGGACAGAACGACACTGGCTCCCCCCTGGGCCGACCTCGTCCATTGCGGATAGTCGATCTCGTAGAAGCGCACGACGTTCCTTCGGATTGCGACGAGGCTTCCCTCCTTTTCCCAAAAACAGCCCTGGGATTGCGCGAGGGCGCCGACGAGATCCCGGACCGTGCCTCCGCGGAGCTCAAGGGTGACACGGCCCGCCACGCCGGGCTCCAGCACGAACGTGATGCCGTAGGACCGGCTGACCGAAAGAAAGGCGGCCGCCACAGGCGTGTCCGCCGCCCGAAACGAGTGAACGGGCTCGTCGAGGGGATCCGCGGGCCCCGATGTGTCCCCGGGGCCGAGCCGGTACGAGGCCAGCAGGGGCCCCGGGACGGGAGGCGGGTCGCAGAGGCCGGCCGGCCGCAGCACGAGCAGAGCAGCCGTCGCATACATCGGGCGGATCATGAAAAGGCGGTGGGTTGCGGCGCCCTCAGCAAGGGTCCAAGGCCCGCCGGGTTTGCCGCATGCCGGAGCGCCTGGGTCCGGTCGATGATGCGGCGCCGGCAGAGGTCCTCAAGGGATTGGTCCATGGAAATCATCCCGTGTGCGCTCCCGGTCGCGACCTCGTTTGGAAGCAGGCCGCATTTCCCGGCGGGATCGGAGATCAGGTTGCGTACGCCCGGCGTGGCCAGCATCAGCTCGAAGGCGGCGACCCGGCGGCCGTCGAGCGATGGCACCAATTGCTGGGCGAGAACGGCCACAAGGTTCTTTGCGAGCTGTCCCCGGATCTCCGCCGACCGGGACGGGGGACAGGCGTCGACGATCCGCGAGACGGCGTCCCTGGCTGTCGCGCAATGCATGGTCCCGAGCACGAGGTGGCCGGTTTCCGACGCGGTGATTGCGGAGGTGATCGTCTCGGCGTCGCGCATTTCACCGACCAGGAGAACATCCGGGTCGCTGCGCAGGGCTCCCCGCAACGCCTCGGGAAAGCTCGTGAAGTCGCGGCCCTTCTCCATCTGCCGGACGAGCCCAAGGCGGTTTGCATGCCGGAACTCAATGGGATCCTCGAAGGTGAGGATGACTCCCGCCCGGTGCCGGTTGAGATGATCGATCGCGGCCGCGAGCGTCGTGGACTTGCCCGAGCCGCTGGAACCGGTGACAAGGATCAATCCCCGCGGGCACCCGAGGGCTGAGTCCCTGAACGCTGCGGGAACGGCCAGCGCGTCCAGATCCTTGATGGCGCTGGGAATGTGGCGAAGGTTGAAGCAGAACATTCCCTCGGCCGAGAAGGAGTGGAAACGGAAATATTCCCCTTGGTGTTCGAACGAGGCGTCGAGGTCCGGCGGGACCAGGGCCGAGGCGCCCAGCGCGGCTCTTGCCACGGCTTGGAGACGGGCGGCGGGAATCGGGAAGTCATCGAGGCGGGCGATCCTTCCATGAATGCGAACATGGCATGGCTCCCCTCCCTTGAACTGCCAGTCGGACGCTCCCTTTTCAAGGCCGGCGGCAATTTCGCGGAAGAGGGAGGCCGCGTCTGAGGACCCAGGCGCGTAATCGCAGGCCGGACGTGTTTCCATGTCCGGTCATAGTAGCAAGCGCGGATAGGGTATAAGTCCTATGGGTCCTATAGGACCTATATTTCAGACCCTGAGCCGGCCTTCGGCCACTTCCTTCAGGAAGCTCGCCCAGGTTCTCTCGATCCCCTCGCGCAGGCCGATCCTGGCGCGCCAACCCAGTCCCGCCATGCGCGACACGTCCAGGAGCTTGCGGGCCATGCCGTCCGGCTTGGAGGAATCCCAGACGACCTTCCCGGGAAACCCGGACACTTCGGCAACCATCCCGGTCAATTCCCGTATTGTCACGTCGGTGCCCGTTCCCACGTTGACCCAGTCCGGCGGGTCCGGAAGCCGAAAAAGGAAAGCGCAGGCGTCGGCCATGTCGTCGACGTGCAGGAATTCGCGCCTGGGAGAGCCGGTTCCCCAGGCGACGACCTCGGCGGCTCCCGACTCCTTCGCGTCGTGGAACTTGCGGATCAGCGCCGGCAGCACGTGGGAATTCTGCAGGTGGTAGTTGTCCCCCGGACCGTACAGGTTCGTCGGCATCGCCGAGTGGAAGAGGGCGCCGTACTGCCGCCGATAGGTCTGGCAGAGTTTGAGACCCGCGATCTTCGCGATCGCGTAGGCCTCGTTGGTCGGCTCGAGCGGGCCGCTGAGAAGGCACTCCTCGGGCATCGGCTGCGGGGCATCC
>CAZGOX010000077.1:0-10243 GCA_964527955.1 uncultured Opitutaceae bacterium
CCGAGCCCGCCTCCCCAATCTCGTGAAGACGGGTGGAGCGCGCGATAACCACGGTCATCGACAGGAAAGTCGCGAGGCCGAGCGAAAGCAGGAGGACTGCCGTCAGATTGTTCGGCCTGTGCAGGTTTGCGACCCCCTGCCGGAGGGGGTACGGGAATCCGCGGAGCGGCAACCGGCGCGCGGCCCAGGCAACCGCCATTCCTGCCCCCGCGAGGATCCCAAACCCAACGGCGAGCATGGCCGAGAATCCGAGCCCCACCCGGACGCTGTGGGCCTGCCCGATGGCGAGCGCCGCGATGCCCGCACCGATCATTGCCGCCACGGCGCCGCGCCATGGGTCCGCGGAGGCATCAGGCTTCTCGGCCTCCGCCGCCCGAAGCGCCGCAAGCGGGGGCACCCGCCGGACCGGCAGGAGCGACCAAAGCGTGAAAAGCGCGCACAGGGTGAGCCCCGCCCCCATGCCCCTTGCCACCTCGGGCCATGCGACGAAAAAGGGAACGCTGAAGGGGAGAAACTTCCCGAGCGCGGCGAGGAGCGCGAACTGCAGCGCCACGCCGGCGGCCGCCCCGGCGACGGCTCCGAAGGCGCCGAGGGCCAGCCCCTGGACAAGATACACCCCCAGGCACCGGCCGGCGCCTGCCCCGAGGCAGCGGAGCACGGCCACGGTCGCGATCTTCTGCCGCACGTACACGTGGAGGGCGCTTGCGAGCCCGACTGCGCCGAGCAGCACCGCGATGAACCCGACCAGGCTCAGGAAAACATAGATGTGGGTGAGCGCCTTCCCGAGGTCCCTTTCGCGGCCCTGCGAGGTCGCGATCGACAGGTGCTCGTTCGGGAACTTCGCCCACAACCCCGCCTCAACCTTCGCGGAATCCGCCCCCGGGGCAAGTTTCAGGGCCATGCTTTGCCGGGCAAGGCTCCCGGATCCCGAGAGCCCCGTGGCTCCAAGGGACTCCGCCGGTATAAGGGCGCGCGGCGCGAACATGCTCGCTCCGAAGGTTTCCCCGGGAAGGGTCTTCAGGGCGCCGATGATCGTGAACAGGGACCGGCCAAGCCTCACCTGGTCGCCCACCTTCGCGTTGAACTGGCTCAGGAGCGCCGCCTCCAGGATGGCCACGTTGCCCCCGCGCCGGAGGCGTTCACCCGCGTCCGCCGGCTCGGCGACCAACTTCCCATAAAAGGGAAACCCGCCCTCGAGCGCGTGGACCTGCACCAATCGGAGTGCGCCGTCCGCCGTCGGGAACGCCATCATCGAGGAAAAGCTCCGGTCGCCCGATCGTTCGATCCCGATTGTGCCCAGGGTGCGCAGCAGGTCCGCCGGCATGGGGGCGCGCGTCGTGACCACAAGGTCGGCCCCAAGCAATCCCTTGGCCTCCGTCCGCACGGCCCGCTCGACACCGGCGCTGAACGAGCCGAGCGCGACCTGGGCGGCGATCCCAAAGGCAACCGAGAGGGCGCAGAGCAGGAGCCGCCGCCTCGAGGCCCGCGAATCCCGCCACGCCATCCTGAGGATGAAGTTCACGACCTGTCCTGGAGTTCGCCCGTGCCGCGGGCCATCCGCAGGATGCTCTCGCAGCGGCCGGCAAGCTCCGGGTTGTGGGTGACCAGGACAAGCGTCGTTCCCCGCTCGTGGTTCAGGCCGAAGATGAGCTCGACCATGGCGGCCGCCGTGTCGCCGTCCAGGTTCCCGGTGGGCTCGTCGCAGAAGAGGATCTTCGGCCCGTTCGCAAAGGCGCGGGCGAGGGCGACGCGCTGCTGCTCGCCGCCGGAGAGCTGCACGGGGTAGTGGTGCTCGCGCCCCGCGAGGCCCACGCGCCCGAGCAGCGCAAGGGCGTCCGCCTCGCCGCCGACGCGCACTCCTTCGCCCAGCTCCATGGGAACGAGCACGTTTTCGAGGGCCGTCAGCGTGGGCAGAAGCTGGAAGTTCTGGAACACAAACCCGACATGGGCGTTGCGCACCCGCGCGCATCCGTCCTCGTCGAGGCCTCCGAGCGCGTGCCCGGCCAGGGCCACGGAACCGCTGGTCGCCCGGTCCAATCCCGCGCACAGGCCGAGAAGGGTCGTCTTTCCGCTCCCACTCGGGCCTATGATGGCGAGCGTCGCTCCCGCCCTGAGCTCGAAACTGACGTCGCGCACCACGGTCAGGGGGCCGGCGGCGGTCGGATAGGTCTTGGTCAGCCTCTCGACCTTCAGGATGGGTTGGCTGGTCATGGATCGCCCTCCACAGAACATCCGAGTGTCCAAACCTGCAACTTGAAGATTCGCGCGCTCGGGCAGAGACTGCCGGCAGCAACGATCGCCGATGAAGTCCCTCCTCGCAGCCGCGCTGGCACCCTTTCTCCTCGCCGCAGCGTTCGCCCAGACAACGGGCGGCGGGACGCGCACGATCCTCTTCTTCGGGGACAGCATCACAGCCGGATACGGCCTGGAGGACCCGGCGGCGGAAGCGTATCCCGCCGCGATCCAGGCGAGGATCGACGCCGCAGGCCTTCCCTGGCGCGTGGTCAACGCCGGCCTCAGCGGGGAAACGACGTCGGGGGGGCTCCGCCGGGTCGACTGGATCCTCCGTCAGCCCGTCGACGTCTTCGTCCTCGCGCTCGGGGCAAACGACGGCCTTCGCGGAGTGGCCCCCTCCGTGGTCCGGGCAAACCTGGAGGCCATCGTCGACCGGGTCCGCGAGCGCCGGCCGTCGGCAAAGGTCGTGGTCGCCGGGATGAGGATGTTCACGAACATGGGAGAGGAGTACACCAAGGCGTTTGCCGCCGTCTTCCCCGAAGTCGCGGCGAGGGAGAAGGTTCCCCTGATCCCATTCCTGCTCGAGGGAGTCGGCGGCCGGCCCGAGCTCAACCAGGGGGACGGCATGCACCCGACCGCTGCCGGCGACAGGATCGTCGCCGACAACGTATGGCGGGTGGTTCGTCCCCTGCTCTCGGAACCCTAGCAGGCATCCTTCATGACCGCGGCGATGCGCCGCACTCCCTCCTCGATCCTCTCCACGGAGGCGTTGCTGAAATTAAGGCGGATGGTGTTGCGCTGCGGCGCGCCGACCCAAAACGGCTCGCCCGGGACAAAGGCCACCTTCTCCCGGGTCGCGGCCCCAAGGAGCTCGAACCCGTCCATGCCCTGCGGCAGGCGGACCCAGAGAAACAGCCCGCCGTCCGGGCGCGTCCAGGTGCAGCCCTGCGGCAGGTGCCGTTCCAGGGCCCCGATCATTGCCGTGCGGCGCAGGGCGTAGGCCGCCCGGAGCCGCCCAACATGGAGGGCGAGCGCTCCCGGAACCGCAAGGTATTGGAACACCACCCGCTGGGCGAAACTCGACGTGTGCAGGTCGGCAGCCTGCTTGGCCGCAACGAGCCGCTCGAACAAGTCGTTGTCGGGCGCGACCAGCCACGCGATGCGGAGCCCAGGGGCGAGGATCTTGCTCGAGGTCCCCAGGTACAGGACCGACTCGCCGCCCGGCATGGCCGCCAGCGGCGGGACGTCCGGCCCGGCGAAGCGCAGGCGCCCATAGGGGTCGTCCTCCACGATCGGCACGCCGTGCCAGGCCGCGATTTCAACGACGCGGGCCCGCCTTTCGGCGGAAAGGCTCGTTCCGGTCGGGTTCTGGAAATTCGGAATGAGGTAGAGCAGCTTCGGCGGCCGGGGAAGGCTGGACAGGGTCGCCTCGAGCTCGTCGGTGCGAATCCCGTCGCCGTCGCCCGCCACGCCGACGATCCGGGCCTGGTAGGACTTGAAGGCCTGCAGGGCCCCGAGGTAGGCGGGGTTTTCCACCACCACGAAGTCGCCGGGATCGATGAGCGCCTTGGCCACAAGGTCCAGCCCTTGCTGGGACCCGTTCGTGATCAGGACCTGTTCCGGCGACGCCGTCATGCCGTCGGCCTCCGCGAGGTGATCGCACACCCACCTCCGAAGCGGGAAGTGACCCTCGGAGACGCCATACTGAAGGGCCGCCGGACCGTCCTCGGCGAGGACCTCCCGGGCGGCCCGGGCCAGGGCCTCGACGGGAAAGAGCTCCGGGGCGGGCAGGCCGCCCGCGAAGGAGATGAGGTCGGGCGCGACGGTCGTCTTCAGGAGTTCGCGGATCGCGCTCGGCTTTAGCTCCGAGGTGCGCCGGGCGAACCGGTACGGTGAACTGGCTTCTGGCGTTTTCATGGTGGGTGGCGGTTGATTCCCGCTCCATTGCCGACGCCGGATGAGGCCAACAAAAAGCCCCCCCGGTGCGGCACCGGAGGGGCAAAGTCGATGAGACGATCTAGAACCCTCTTGGCGCCCGATGGGACGATGCGGCGGCTGCCACGGCGGCGATGACGCCGGCGGCGGTAAGGCTGACCGTTGCAACAAGGAGGTTCACAGGGCGGCGACGGAAGCGTCCGCCCGGGCCAATGTCAAGCCGCGAGGTTCGTCCGTTGTAGGTCAGCGAGCTTGCACGCGCCTCCGGGAAGGCGCGAGCAAGCTCGCTGACCTACAAAGAATCAGGCGCCCCGAGACGAATCTTTGGGCCTTGGCCACCGACGATCCATCGCATCGTGCGGGACTCGACAGGATTCGCACAAGGGATCACGATGGGCCCCTTCGCCTAGAACCCCACGATGCCCACCACGTCCCGGCGCACAGCCTCCTTCTCCGAGTCGGTCATCCGAGAAATGACCCGGGTCTCCCAGGTCCATGGGGCCATCAACCTTTCCCAGGGGTTCCCGGACTTCGACCCGCCGCGCGAGCTGATCGAGGCCGCGAAGGCGGAAATGGACGCGGGCCACCACCAGTACGCCATCACCTGGGGCGCCCCTCCCCTGCGCAGGGCCCTGGCGGCCAAGATCGGGCGCGACACGGGGCTCTCCGTCGACCCGGAGACGGACCTCGTCGTCACCTGCGGCGCCACCGAGGCGATGATGGTTGCGATGATGACCGTGTGCAACCCGGGCGACAAGGTGGGGATGTTCTCGCCGTTCTATGAGAACTACGCCGCCGACGCGATCCTGTGCGGCGCCGAGCCGGTCCATGTGGCGCTTCATCCGCCGGACTACCGCTTCGACTCCGCGGAGCTCCGCCGGGCATTCGCGGGGGGCCTGAAGGCCTTCGTCCTCTGCAATCCCTCCAATCCCACGGGGCGCGTATTCACCCGCGCCGAGCTCTCGGAGATCGCCGGGCTCGCCATGGAATTCGACACCTTCGTGCTCACCGACGAGGTGTACGAGCACATCGTGTATGCCCCGCACCGCCACGTCTATTTTGCGACGCTGCCGGGCATGCGCGCCCGCACGCTGATGTGCAGCTCCCTCTCCAAGACCTTCGCGATCACCGGATGGCGCCTTGGCTACGTCCACGCCCCCGCGGCGATCATCGCCCAGGCGCGCAAGGTCCACGATTTTCTCACGGTGGGCGCGGCCGCCCCCCTCCAGCATGCGGTCGTGGCCGGGCTCAACCTGCCGCCTTCCTACTATGAGACGATCGCCAGCGAGTATGCGGAGCGGCGCGACGTTCTCCTGGGTTACCTCGACAGGACCGGCCTGGCGTATACCCGCCCTGAGGGAGCCTACTACGTGATGCTTGACGTGTCCCCGTTCGGGTACGCAAGCGATGTGGAGTTCTCGCAGTGGATGACGCGCGAGATCGGCGTGGCTCCGGTGCCCGGCTCGAGCTTCTTCGCCCACTCGGAGAACCGCTATGTGCGGCTCAATTTCGCGAAGAAGCTGGAGACGCTGCACGCCGCGGGCGAACGCCTCTTGAAACTCAAGCGCTGATCCCCTTCCTCCCATGAAAACCCCATCAACTCTCACCGTCGCCATGATCGGCGTCGGGCGCCCCCTCAGAACCGAGGGTGCGACAGGATACGGAATGGCCCACCGGCATATGGTGGGCTATGCGGCCACCGGCCGTTGCCGGCTTGCGGCCGTTGCAGACCTGAACCGGGGTAACGCCGAGGCGTTTGTCGCGACGCACAACCCGGAGGCCGCGATCTTTTCGGACTACCGGGAAATGATGCGCGAGATCAAGCCGGACATCGTCAGCGTCTGCCTTTGGCCGCACCTGCACTCCGAGGTCGTCTGCGGGGCGGCTCCGTTCAGGCCGCGGGTGATCCATTGCGAGAAGCCCATGGACATCCACTGGGATGCAGCCCTGCGGATGCACAACACGTGCCGCGAGTTCAACGTGCTGCTCACCATCAACCACCAGCGGCGCTTCAATCTCCCGCTGCTCAAGGCCAAGGAGCTGCTCGACGGCGGGGCGATCGGAAGCCTCGAAAGGATCGAGGGCGCATGGCACAACCTGACCGACACGGGGACGCACGCCCTCGATTTGATGTTCTACTTCAACGGCGACACGCCCGCGGACTGGGTCCTCGGCCAGATCGACATGCGCGGGGCGACGCGGGTCTTCGGAGCCATCCAGACCGGGCACGGCTTCACGGAATTCCGCTTTAGGAACGGCGTCCGCGCCGTGTACCACTTCGGCCACCAGCACGCCGAGGTGGGGAGCCTCCTGCGCCTGATCGGATCGAAGGGCGTGATCGAGATCCTCTTTGATGCCCCTTGGCTCCGCATCCGCCGCCACAGCCAGGCCGACTGGGAGGTCGTGGACACGGGGGAGAACATCCACGACGACAAGGGGATCAACCGGGGCATTGCGGACATCCTCGCCTGCCTCGATTCCGGCGCCGTGCCGCAGCTCGCCAGCGAGCGGGCCCTGCGTGCGACCGAAATCATCTATGCCACCACCGAGTCGTCGCGCCGGCGCGCCCGCGTCGACCTTCCCCTGCCCCCCGGCCCGGACGCCATGCTTGCGATGCTCGCCTCCGGGGAACTGCACGCGGACCTGGAGAATTGACCCATGTACGCTTCCTTCAACCCCGGTCACACTGGAATCTCCGTCGGGCTGCGCGAAGGCCTGGCGATGGCCGAGCGCCATGGCTTCGGGGGCTTTGATGCCCAGCTCCAGCCCCTTCACGAGGAGGTTGCGCGCGACGGCGCCCAGGCCGTCCGCGATCTCTTCCTGCGGCACGGCCTCCGCATCGGCGCATGGAACCTCCCCTTCATGCCCTACCGTGTCTCCGAGGAGGAGTGGCGAGGCTGGCTGGTTCGCATGCCGCCCCTTCTCGCGAGCGCGAAGGCGCTTGGAGCCCTGCGCGCCGGCATGTGGATCCTGCCCGGCAGCAATGACCTGTCGTACGACGACAATTTCGCCTTCCACGTGGCCCGGTTCCAGCCGATCGCACGCATGCTGGCCGACCACGGGGTGCGCCTCGGGCTTGAGTTCATCGGGCCCGAGACCTCCGCTGCAAAGTTCAAGCATCCATTCGTGCGGTCCATAGCCTCGACCCTCGGGCTCGCGCGCGCCATCGGCCCGAATTGCGGGCTCCTCCTCGACTGCTGGCACTGGCACGCGGCGGGCGGGACCCGGGCGGACTTGCAGCCTCTCACGAGGGACAACCTCGTGCACATCCACGTGAACGACGCCCCTGCCGGGGTTCCCCGGGCCGAGCTGGTCGATGACCGCCGCAAGCTGCCCTGCACCACGGGCGTGATCGACATCGACGGCTTCATGCAGGCGCTGGCCTTGGCCGGCCACGACGGACCGGTGACGGCCGAGCCCTTCGACCGCGAAGTAAGCGCGCTGCCGGCAGAGGAGTCCGCGGCGATCACGGCCCGCACCACCCGCCAGGCCGTGGCCAGGGCCGTTCGGCCCTAGCAGGGTGTTGAAAGACCCCAACTTCCTGCCAGGCTACTGCGGCGCGGCCACCTTCGGGCTGAACGATGCCACATGCCGGGCCTTCCCCACCATCAGGGTGACCTGGGGAGACTTGCCAGGGACCAGAACCCCGTTCTCGACCAGGCCCAGCTTGTCCAACTCCCCCGCCCAGGCCGGACCCTTGAGCGTGAGCTCAAAGTCCAGCCTGCCCCCGATCACGTTGCCGTTCCCGAAGGTGGACAAGTTCTTGACGAGCAGGATCCCGTCCGGCGTGGCCGCGATCCCGCTTCTGTCGGGACTGAATACGGCGGTCCTCGAGCCCATCGTCACCGCAAACGCGTTTCGGGAAACCGGGAACGGACTGGGGACGGTGACTTGTCCCGCGAGGAAGAGACTCCCCGCCCGGGCGCCTGGGTTGGGCGGACTGTACTCGGCCTCCTGAAACCGGAGTGTCTGGAGGGCCTGGGGCATTCCGAAGAAGGCCTTCTCGGGATCGCGGCTCACGGGCGGGTCGCCCTTGGGAACGACCGTCACCAGCGTGAACATCCCATTCTCCATGTGCTCGGCGACATGGCAGTGGATGAGCCATTTTCCCGGGTTGTCCGCCACCATGTCGGCGACCTTCATGCTTCCCGGCAGGAGCTCCACGACATCGGTCCGCCTGCGGCCATCCTCGGTCACGCGCAGCCCGTGCCAATGCAGGGTGTGGTTGTCGTTCTCCGATCCGAGGCCGAACAGGTACCAGCGCACCCGTTCGCCCTCGTTCATCTCCAGGCCGGAGAGATTGCCGAAGACGAGCCCGTTCATGGTGTGGCGCTGGCCCTCCTCCAATGCCTGCGCGCTTTCCGACCAGGTGAGGTTCACCGGCCCCGGCGGAGGGGCGTTCGGCGGCCGCTCATCCGCCTCCTCCTCCGACACGGCGGACGGGTTGCTTTCGTCAAAGATCATCATGAGAACGCCCTCCTCCCGGTCGACGTCAATTGGAGTGCCGTCGGCCCGGGCCCTTGCCGGGTCCGTGACCACGATGAAGCCCATGAGCCCGAGGTTCGCCTCCCCGTCCCCGGTCACATGGCTGTGGTACAGCCATGCCTTGGAGCTTGGCTCATCGGGGCGGGGGCCCGACGACTCATCGAGATACCAGACATACGTGAACATGGCGCCGGGCGCGACCGAGGATCCGCGCCCGGGGTGTGGCTGGTAGAACGAACCCTCGCTGTCCTTGTCGTACTTCACGCCATGCGGATGCATCGAGAGCGGCAGCCACGCCCTGTTGAGGAACGTCACCATGAGGTACTGCCCGGTCGTCCCGCGCAGCACCGGCCCCATGATCCCGAGGCGCTCCTCGGGAAGCACCCGGGCGCTGAACGTGGCGTCGGTGTATTGGACATAGCGGATCTTCCACGAGACCCGGTTCAGGAGAAGCGCGGGCGGAAACGTCTTCCCGCAGACAGGATCCTGTCCCTTCGGCGCAAAGTTCCAAAGCACGGGCTCCGCGGCAAGGTAGTAGTGTTTCGTCTTCGCGGGATCCGGGATCCCACCGAAGTACGTGCCGACAGGGCCCTCCGGCGCCTGCGGCACCTGCCCCCGGGCCAGGCCTGAAGCCAAGGCGACCCCGAGAGCGAGGACGACAGGATTCCAGGGCAGGATTCGCCGCATTCGGCATCCGATCAACCTCACACCAGAGGCGGATGCAACAGGCTAATTGTAACAATCCGGTTGCTTGCGCGATGCCGGGCCGGCGGGCAGTTTCTCCGGCCTTGAAGCCCGCACTCCCTCTTCTTCTTGCGGTGGCTGTCCTGTCGTTTCCCTCGCTGGGCGTCGTTGGGTTGGCCGCGGGGTCCGAGGGTCCGAAGACAACCTGCTATGACGCCAAGGGGACCGTCCGCGGGGTCGATTTCGACGCACACCAGGTGACGATCTCGCACGATCGAATCCCGGGCTATATGGACGCCATGACCATGGATTTTGACGTCCGCGATACCGCCGAGCTCAATGACGTCCAACCGGGGGATACGGTCGGCTTTCGGCTGTGCGTCACGGACAACGGGGCTTGGATTGAACACCTGCGCAGGCTCGCACCGGGGACATCCGCCGTGGCGGCACCCAAGCCCGCGACAGCCTCTCAGCTCGGCCCCGGCGACCTGTTCCCGGACATTCCCCTCGTCGACCAGCGGGGGCGAAGCATTCGACTGAGCAACTTTCGCGGTTTGGTGCTGGCGCTGACCTTCATTTATACCCGCTGTCCCCTGCCAACCTACTGCCCGCTGATGAGCCGTAATTTCCAGGCGGCCCAGGGCCTCCTGGACAGGCTCGAGGTCGGCGATCGATGCCGGTTCCTTTCCATCAGCCTGGACTCACGCAACGACACCCCGGAAGTCCTCACGGACTATGCTGCGCGGTACCAGGCTGACCCGGGCCGCTGGACGTTCGCCGGGGGAAGCGGTGACGAGGTGCGCGCCCTGGGCGCGGGGGTCGGTCTCGAGTACACGGTCGCCGACGGGCTGATCTACCACAACCTGCGGACGGTCGTCCTGGACCGCCGGGGCCGCATCCGCCG
>CAZGOX010000078.1:0-10043 GCA_964527955.1 uncultured Opitutaceae bacterium
CGGGGCGCCCAGGGGAATGAGTTCAGCGGCGCCCTTTTTGGGCCTGAGTTCAAGGTGTCGCCCCAGTCGGACCGGATGGGATTGCGCCTCTCGGGCGCGCCGCTCGATAGGAAGGGAGGGAAGGAACTTGTGTCAGGCGCGGTGGCGCCGGGCACGGTGCAGGTTCCACCCGATGGACAGCCGATCGTGCTCGCCGCCGACGCGCAGACCATCGGGGGTTACCCTCAGGCCGCACACGTCATTTCTGTGGATCTTCCTGTCCTAGCCCAACTCCGCCCCGGCGACACGGTTCGATTCGAGGAAGTCCTTCTCGCCGACGCCCATGCAGCGCTCCTGAAAAAGTAGATTGTCGGTCAGCGAGCTTGCTCGCGCCCTCCCTGAGCGCGAGCAAGCTCGCTGACCTACGAGGCCCGAACGCGTCGCGTACGGATTGCATCGTGAAGGGACGCAATCATACACTCTCGGATGGTGGCACAACCCGTGCAAGACAAGCCCAAGCCCTGCCCAATCTGCGGCGCACCGACCGCGCCGGCCGGACAGAAACGCGGCCGGCGGACGGGCCGGGTGTTTTCACTTCGGCAGTGCGGGGGCTGCGGTTTTGCCTTCGTCGAGGACCCGTGGACCGACTACGCCCTTATCTACGACGAGGCATACTACAGCGGCAGGGGATCCGATCCGCTGGTCGACTATGAGTTTGAGATGTCGGATCCCGACGAGACCATCAGGCGGTACGAGTGGGCTGGCATAGGGAAGGTGGTGCGCTCGCTGGCGCCGGGGCCCGTGAAGTGGCTCGACTTTGGGTCCGGAAACGGCGGGTTGGTCCGTCACTTGAGGGCCCGCGGCTACGACCATGCCTTTGGCCACGACCAAGGTGCATGGGCCGCGAAGGCCAGGGCCGCGGGGATTCCGATCCTGGATGATTCGGAGCTGGAGCAGCACGCGGGGACCTTCGATGTGATCACGGCGATCGAGGTGCTGGAACACGTGGTCGACCCCTTGGAAGCGCTGCGGCGGCTGAGGCGGATGGCGAAGCCTGGGGCCCTGCTCTTCATCACGACGGGAAACGCCGCGGCAGCCCCCAGGGACCTTTGCACGTGGGCCTACGTCGAGCCCGAGATCCACGTCAGCTACTTCACCCCGAAATCGCTCGCGCTGGCCATGACGGCCTGTGGCTTTGAGCCTTTCCATCCCGGCCGGGTTTCGGGATGGACGGATATCATTCGTTTCAAACTGCTGAAGAACCTGCGGGTGAGGCGAACGAACGCGTGGGAGAGGATGATGCCCTGGCCGCTCATTTCGTGGCTGCTGGATCGCAGGTACCAGTTCAGCGCCCAGCCGGCGGGACGGGCGGTGTAATTTTGAATATCGACCTCAACTGCGACCTTGGCGAGGGAGCCGGGCATGACGACCGGCTGATGCCCCTGATCACCTCGGCGAACATCGCCTGCGGCGGTCATGCGGGCGACGTGGACTCGATGCGCGCCGCCGTCCTGCTGGCCATGCGCCATGGGGTCGCCATCGGGGCGCATCCTGGATTTCCGGATCGGGCAAATCTTGGAAGGAGGGAGGAGGCAGTCGATCTGGAGGAGGCCGCCGCAATCGTTGACGCGCAGATCCGGGCATTGCAGGCAATCGCCGCGGCCTGCGGAGCAAAGGTTTGCCACGTAAAACTCCACGGGGCTCTCTACAATCAGGCCGCGCGCGATGCCGCGCTTGCAGAAGCGATTGCAAACGCTGTGTGGTTGGTGGATCGATCCCTGTTGCTCCATGGCCTGGCCGGCAGCCAGCTGCTGGTGGCTGGGCGGGCCAGGGGACTGCGCGTCGCCAGTGAGGTGTTTGCGGACCGGACCTACCAGCGCGATGGCTCGCTCACCCCACGAACCCAGAACGATGCGCTGGTCACCGACGAGAGCGCGGCGGTCCGGCAGGTGCTCATGATGGTCGGGAAAGGCAGCGTGCGGGCGACCGACGGGACGGAGATCGCCATCGCAGCCGACACGGTCTGCATCCACGGGGATGGCCCGCATCCGGTCGAATTCGCCCGGAGGCTTCGAGCTGCGTTCGGGGCAGCGGGGATTGAGGTACGGGCGGCATGAGGCGCTACGGATGGGCCCGAATGTTTTCCCGGACGCGCGAGCCGCGCGTCCCTACCTCGCTGCCGTCGCACCGACCCCTCAGTTGTTGAACCGAAACAGGGCCACGTCGCCGTCGCGAAACACGTACTCCTTGCCCTCGAGCCTGTACTTGCCGGCATCGCGCGCCGCGGCGATGCTGCCCAGGCGCGCCAGGTCCTCGTAGGAGACTATCTCGGCCTTGATGAAGCCCTTTTCAAAGTCGCTGTGGATCACGCCGGCCGCCTGGGGCGCCTTCCAGCCGTTGTGGATGGTCCACGCCCGGGCTTCCTTCTCACCCGCGGTGAAGTACGTGATGAGGCCGAGGAGCGAATAGGTTGCGCGGATCAGGGACGACACCCCGGAATCGTTGACGCCGAGGTCCCGCAGAAACGCCATCGCCTCGTCCGGCGCGAGATCGACCAGCTCGGATTCTATGCGGGCGCTTATTGGGACGTAGGCCGCGTCATGGTGCGCGCGGACAAACTCGGCCACCTTGCGGACAAAGGGATTCTCCTCGGCCCGGGCCAGGTCGCCCTCGGCAACGTTGCAGGCGTAGAGGACGGGCTTTGCGCTCAGCAGCTGAAAGAGCTTGAGAAGCCTCACCTCGTCATCGTGGACCGGGAGCACATTGGCCGGCTTTCCCGCGTTCAGGTGGGGGAGCAGGCGCTCGAGAAGGAGAAGCTCCGCCTGGGCCTCCTTGTCGCCGCCCTTCGCCTTCTTCTGGTTCTTCTCGATCCGCTTCTGAACGGCTTCGAGGTCGGAAAGGACGAGTTCGGTCGCCACGACCTCGATGTCGCGCACGGGGTCGACCGACCCCATGGTGTGGACCACGTCGGCATCCTCAAAGCAGCGCACCACGTGCACGATGGCGTCGACCTCCCGGATGTTTGCAAGGAACTGATTGCCGAGACCCTCCCCCTTGCTCGCGCCCGCGACGAGCCCCGCGATGTCGACAAACTCAATCGCCGCCGGTATCAGGACGGCGGTCTTTGCGATCTTCGCCAGGACAGGGAGCCGATCGTCGGGCACGGACACCACGCCGACGTTTGGATCGATCGTGCAGAAAGGATAGTTGGCCGCCTCGGCCTTGCGGGAGCGGGTCAGGGCGTTGAAAAGGGTGGACTTGCCCACGTTGGGCAGGCCGACGATGCCGGATTTAAGCATGAGGGCCGAGAGCTGACCCGTTGCTCGATGCTTGACAAGCCCTATGTCGGGCCGTCTCCTGTTCGGCTTTTCCAAGCACAACCCGTTCCGAACGACCCAGCATGGCCCTCAAAATTCGTCTGACCCGCATTGGCACCACCCATCAGCCGCACTACCGCGTCGTAGTCGCCGAGGCGCGTTCGCGCAGGGACGGCGCCCCGGTTGAAGTCCTGGGCACGTATGACCCCCGGGCGAAGGGTGAGACGGTCAAGCTCAACCTCGAGCGCGTGGACTACTGGCTCTCCAAGGGCGCCAAGCCCACCGACACGCTTCACTCCATGATCAAGAGGAACCGTCGCGCGACCGCCGCAGCCCCGGAGACCCCGGCAGCCTGATTCGGCGGGTTTGGGCAACGGCCTTTCAGGGAGAGGGTTGCCTATGTTGAGAATCGATGTTCTGACGCTTTTTCCGCGGATGCTGGAGGGGTTCCTCACCGAGAGCATCCTGGGCAGGGCCGTCGAGAAGTCCCTGCTGTCCGTGACCGTGCACGACCTTCGCTCCTGGACCGTCGACAAGCATCGCACGGCCGACGACCGGCCCTTTGGGGGCGGGGCGGGCATGGTACTCCGACCCGAACCGGTGTTTGCGGCGCTCGAGCAGCTCCGGACGCCGGCCTGCCGGAGAATCTACCTTACCCCGGATGGCACGCCCCTGTCGCCAGCCCTTGCCCAGGACCTGAGCCGGGAACAGCACATCATCCTGCTCAGCGGGCATTACGAGGGCATAGACCAGCGGATCCGTGAGACCGTGATCGACCAGGAGGTCAGCATCGGCGACTATGTGCTTACCAACGGGACGCTTGCGGCGGCCGTGGTCATCGACGCGCTCTGCCGGTTCATACCCGGCGTTCTCGGCGAGGAAAAGTCGTTGACGCACGAATCTTTCAGCGGCAAGTTGCTCGACTTCCCTCAATACACGCGTCCCGCGGAGTTTCGAGGCATGTCCGTGCCGGAAGTGCTCCTTTCAGGCAACCATGCCGAGATTGAAAAATGGCGGCTGGCGCGTTCGTTGGAGAAGACCCGCAAGGTCCGCCCGGATTTACTAGAATAAAAGCACCACCATGAACCCGATCATCAAGGAAATCACCTCCTCCCAGGAGAGGACCAACATCCCGCCCTTCAAAGTCGGCGACGGAGTGCGTGTGCACGCCAAGGTGAGGGAGGGTGACAAGGAGCGCATCCAGATCTTCTCCGGCATCGTCATCGCCCGAAAGGGGAGCGGAATCCATGAGATGTTCACGGTCCGGCGCATCAGCTACGGCGAGGGCGTGGAGCGCGTGTTCCCGGTTCATTCGCCGAATATCGAGAAGATCGAGATCGAGCGCCAGTCCGAGCCCATGCGCGCGCGCCTGTACTACCTGCGCAACCGCACCGGAAAGGCCGCTGTCGCCATTCGCGAGCGCGAGAAGCGCGCTGAGGAGACGGTTGTGGCGCCGGCATGAGCCTCGATGTCCATCTCCTCGGCAAGGCCGCAAATCAGGCCCGGGGACTGGCCATCGACGCAGTTTGTGCCTGCTCTTCCGGGCATTTGGGACTTCCGCTCGGGTGCGCCGAGATGGGCGCCGTGCTTTACGGGCACGCGCTTTCGCACAATCCCGACCGCCCGAGGTGGATCAACCGGGACCGCTTCGTCCTCTCGGCCGGCCACGGCAGCATGTTCCTTTACGCCTGGTTGCACCTGAGCGGCTACGACCTGCCGCTGGAGCAGATCAGGAAGTTCAGGGCCCTGCACAGCCGGACTCCGGGGCATCCCGAGTTCCGGGAAACCCCGGGCGTCGAGGCGACCACGGGGCCGCTGGGGCAGGGCGTGGGGAATGCCGTCGGAATGGCCGTCGCCGGCAAGATGGCCGCCGCCCGCTTCAACACCCCCGAGCACACTATCTTTGACTCGCATGTCGTCTGCCTCGCCGGGGACGGCTGCATGCAGGAAGGCGTTGCCATGGAGGCGATTGAGTTCGCGGGCCACCAGAAGCTCGACAACCTGATCCTCATCTACGACTCGAACAAGGTCACCTTGGACGCCATGGCGATCAAGACCCAGAGCGAGAGCACGGCCCTCCGATTCAAGGCCGCCGAGTGGGACGTCCAGACGGTGGACGGACACGACATGCCGCTCTTCCTCAAGGCCTTCAACCGGGCGAAGAAGGCCCGCAGCGGGAAGCCCCAGCTCATCATCGCGCACACGATCATCGGGAAGGGTATCCCCGAGGTCCAGGGCACGCAGAAGGCCCACGGAGAGGGCGGCGCGAAGTTCGCAGTCTCGGCCCGCGCCGGCCTCGGTTTGCCCGCCGACAATCTCTTTTATGTGAGCGAGTCGGTGCGGGCCGGCTTTGCCGCACACAAGCAGCGCCTGATCCGCCGCTACAACAAGTGGAACAAGCTTTACAAGGCGTGGCGCGGGGCGAATCCGGACAAGGCATCCCTGCTGGACTCGGCGCCACACGCACCTGGCGAGGCGCACCTCCTGGCCAAGATCCCCCATTTCCCAGCCGATGCGAAGCTGGCCACCCGGGCCGCGGGACGGGATGTCCTACAGCCGCTGGCGGCGGAATTGCCCCTGCTCATCGGCGGCAGCGCGGATCTCTACGGCTCGACACTCAATTACATTGCGGCCGACAGCGACTTCGACGCCTCAAACCGCGCGGGCCGCAATATTCGCTTTGGAATCCGGGAGCACGGCATGGCGGCCATCGCCAACGGGATCGCCTACGACGGGCTCTTCCGGCCGTCCGTGGCCACCTTCCTGGTCTTTGCCGACTACTCGCGTCCCTCCATGAGGCTTGCCGCGCTCGCCAAGCTACCGGTGGTCTATGTCTATACCCACGATTCAATCGGAGTGGGGGAGGACGGCCCCACGCACGAGCCGGTCGAGACCGTCTCTTCGCTCCGGTTGATCCCGAACCTCGACGTCATCCGCCCGGCCGATCCCGAGGAGACGGCCGGTGCGTTTGCCGCGGCGCTTGGGCGCGTGGATGGGCCCACCCTGATCGCATTGACCCGGCAGGCCGTCCCTCTCTTGGGGGCGATTCCCGCCGACGTCCGGCGGGCCGGCGTGCTCAAGGGCGGCTATGTCGCGCTCCAGGAGACGGCGCCGCTTAGCCTGATCCTGATTGCGGCCGGCAGCGAACTGCAGCTTGCGCTCGCCGCCGCGGCCGAGCTCGGGGTGGGAACGCGGGTTGTGTCCATGCCCTCCTTCGACCGCTTTGACCGCCAGCCGGCCGAATACCGGGAGAGCATCCTTCCATCAGGCTGCCGGCGGCGGGTTGCGGTGGAGGCGGGCGTCACGGGCCTGTGGAGGAAGTATGCGGGCCTGGACGGGGCGGTGGTTGGCATCGATCGTTTTGGCCTGAGCGGGCCGGGGCCGGCCGTGTACCAGGAGCTTGGAATTACCACCAAGGCGGTGGTCGATGCAGCTCGAGCGCTGCCTTGACACGCTGCATTTCGGGACAGTCAGCATTTTCGGCTTGCGAAGCTATAGTTAGCTTCCTAACTATAAGCCTCCTTACCGTCTTTTGCCATGCCGATGTTCCTGCTCAAGAATCTGCCGCGCTACGAGTGCCTCCTTGAGGCTGCGCAGCAGTTTCCCGACCTCGATCCGTCGGCCTGCGAGGCTTTCCTGCACGTCCTCCGCGCCGGGGACGAGGCGTTCCATGGATGCGATGAGTACCTGGCGGCGCACAATCTCTCCCAGGGCCGCTTCACGGTGTTGATGCTCTTGATGGACAAGGGGTGCAGCGGCCCGCATCCGAGCACGCCAGCGGGACTGGCCGACCTGGCCGGTGTCGCCAGGGCAACGATGACCGGATTGATCGACACGCTTGAGAAGGACGGCCTGGTCCGGAGGGAGCCCGATACCGTCGATCGCAGGATGATGTCCGTGAAGCTGACCCAGCGGGGCAAGGAAGTGCTCCGCCAGGTGTTGCCGGAGCATTTTCAACGCATGGCGGCACTTATGCGCCCCCTGTCGGTCCCCGAGCGCAAGATGCTCGTGCAACTGCTGAGCAAGATCCACGCGCAGGCTGCGGCCATGAAGCCGGACGACGGGGCGGAGCCGCCGCTCGCTGTCTTGGCGGAGGCCAAGGACTCCTCTTCCTAGAACCCTCTCCACACCAACCATGTTCAAAAAAATCACGCTCACGGCCCTCGGCCTCCTCGTCATTCTCGGATCGATCGTCGGCGTCAAGGTCCTCCAGATCACCACCATGGTCGGCCAGACCGCGAAGTACACGCCACAGCCGACCGCGGTGACGACCGACACCGTGCGCCTTGAGAACTGGCGGCTGGAGCTCGCCTCCGTGGGCTCGCTCGCGGCCGTGCAGGGGGTCACCGTGTCGGCCGAGCTCGACGGAAAAGTCGTCGGGATTCCGTTTGTGGCCGGAACCCCGGTCCGCGCAGGAGACCTGCTCGTCCGGCAGGACACCTCCGTTGAGGCGGCCCAGCTGCGCGCGGCGGAGGCCGGCGTCGCCCTTGCGAGGATCAGCCTTGAGCGCTCGCGGGAGCTGCTTGCGAAGTCCGCAATCTCCCAGTCCCAACTCGACTCCGATGAAGCGACCGCCAAGCAGGCCGAGGCCCAGGCCGACAATATCCGGGCCACGATTGCGAAAAAGACGATCCGCGCACCCTTCTCGGGGAGTCTGGGTGTCCGTCTGATCAACGTCGGACAGATCCTGAAGGCGGGGGATCCCATCGTTTCGCTGCAGGCGCTCGACCCCATCTTTGTGGATTTCTACCTTCCGCAGCAGGAACTGGCCGGGCTGTCGATGGGATTGAAGGTGATCCTGGCGGGTGACTCCATCGGCGCCGGTCCGGTCGAGGGTGCGATCACGGCGATCAACCCCGACGTGGACGCGGCGACCCGGAACGTGCGTGTCCAGGCCACGATCGCGAATCCGGCCGGCGCGCTCCGGCCCGGCATGTTCGTGAACGTCGAGGTGCAGTTGCCGCGCACCCGGGACGTGCTGGTCATTCCGGCGACGTCCGTTCTCTCGCAGCCCTACGGCGACACGGTGTACGTGGTCGAGGAAAAGGCCGACCCGGTGACCGGGGCCAGGGCGAAGGTGGTCCGCCAGCAGGTGGTCCGGGTCGGGGAGCAGCGGGGTGATTTTGTGGCGATCGAGTCCGGGCTCGAGGCAGGCGAAACCGTCGTGACGACCGGCGGCTTCAAGCTTCGCCCAGGGATGACCGTGAGTTCCCAGAACGACCTGGCACCCGACGCCCAGCTTGCCCCGAAGCCCGGCGACTCCTGAGCGACCCCGAAGGCAACACAGCCAAGCACGATGAAATTCACAGACCTCTTCATCCGCCGCCCGGTCCTTGCCCTGGTGGTCAACCTGGTGATCCTGATCGCGGGGGTGCAAGCCTACCGCACGCTCAATGTGCGGCAGTACCCGAGGAGCGAAAACGGCTCGGTGACCGTCACCACGGTGTACGTCGGCGCAAGCGCGGACCTGGTCCGCGGCTTCATCACGACGCCGCTGGAGCGCGTGATCGCGGCGGCCGACGGCATCGACTACCTGCAGTCGCAGAGCTCACAGGGGGTCTCCGTGATCACGGCGCGGCTCAAGCTCAACTACGACGCCAACCGGGCCCTTTCCGAGATCGCCTCCAAGGTGGACCAGGTGCGCGGAAACCTTCCCGCGGAGGCCCAGGTGCCGGTCCTCAACATCCAGTCGGCGGACAGCCAGCTGGCGTCGGCGTACCTGCGCTTCACCTCAAACGTGCTGCACCAGAATGAGATCACAGACTACCTCGTCCGGGTTGTGCAGCCCCGTCTCTCGGCCGTCGAGGGCGTCCAGCGGGCCGACATCCTCGGCGGCCGTACCTTCGCCATGCGCATCTGGCTCAAGCCCGACAAGCTTGCCGCGCTCAACATCAGCCCCTCCCAGGTCAGCGGGGCGCTGATGGCCAACAACCATTTGACTGCCCTGGGCACGACCAAGGGCAACCTGATCGAGGTCAACCTGACCGCAAACACGGACCTGCGCTCCGTGGAGGAGTTCAGGCAGCTCATCGTCCGCCAGCAGAACAATGCGATCGTGCGCCTCAAGGACATCGCGGATGTCGTGCTCGGCGCCGAGGACTACGACACCGAGGTTCGGTTTTCCGGCGAGACCGCCGTGTTCATGGGGATCTACCCGCTGCCCAATGCGAACTCGCTCGACGTGATCGACCGGGTGAAGGTGGCGATGGCCCAGATCGACCACGATCTCCCGGTCGGGCTGACCGGAGGGGTGGCCTACGACGCGACCGCCTACATCCACGACGCGATCCACGAGGTGTTCCACACACTCGCGGACACGCTGATGATCGTGGTCGTCGTCATCTTTGTCTTCCTCGGGACGTTCCGCTCGGTGATCATTCCCGTGGTGGCGATACCGCTGTCGCTGATCGGGGCGATCTTCCTGATGCAGGCGTTCGGCTTCACGATCAACCTGCTGACCCTCCTGGCCATCGTGCTGTCGGTCGGACTCGTGGTCGACGACGCGATTGTCGTCGTGGAAAACGTCGAGCGCCACCTGTCGAATGGGGAGTCCCCGGTCCAGGCCGCGCTGTCGGCGGCCCGCGAGCTTGTCGGCCCGATCATCGCGATGACCATCACCCTCGCCGCAGTGTACGCGCCGATCGGGCTTCAGGGAGGCCTGACGGGCTCCCTCTTCCGGGAATTCGCGTTCACGCTGGCCGGCGCGGTCGTGATCTCCGGGATCGTGGCGCTGACACTGTCGCCGAT
>CAZGOX010000079.1:0-3325 GCA_964527955.1 uncultured Opitutaceae bacterium
GATAGTTGTTAAATCCGCGGCGGATTTAACAACTATCAGCGCGACCCCTTCATTGCACCCAATTTAACTCAGCGGACCCCCGTGGTCGGTACCGATCCAGCCGGCGCCACGGGCGAGACCGCCCGATGCTGGCACAGGGAGCAGAACGCATCCACCTCCCGCTTTGCGATCTGCCGGGTGACGGCGTACAGCTCCGCGACGGCCTCGTCGCGGTGCTCGGGATCCAGCGGCGTCGCCTCGGCCTGCACGTGGACGAGCGCCTCGAGCATGGCCTGTTCGCCCGCCATGAAATGGATGAAGTAAGGGTTCCGCCCGCATTGGCAGTCGGCGCGGAGTGAGCCCATGCTGGGCGCGGGGGCCGTCTTGTGGTGCGCCCTCGGCTTGCGGAGCTCCTTCAAAACCTCATCGAGGGTCCATTCGATCAGGTGCGCCAGCGCATCCGGGTTCGCGAGCGGGCTGTTGGCCCGCTCCGCGCGCAGGAGTCCCTCCCATCGTTCACGGATGAGTTGGCGTCGGGTGGAAATGGCGCGTACCCAGCACTCTCGCATCGCATCACTATGCCTGATGCGGCCCGGCTCCGGCTCCGCCTGAATTGCTCAATCCTGCGCATTCCTTGATTGGGCGAAGGGGTCAGGCCCTGAATTATGAAATCCGCAGCGGATTTCATAATTCAGGGCCTGACCCCTTCAATCCGCAATGCGCGCCCAATCCACGGCAACGGATGCGGAGTCCCGGGGGGTGGAATTGACTAGCATGTCAGCGCGTGGCACTCTTGGTGCCCCGCAGCACAACCAAACGCCTTCCATGACACTATCCATGCCGCATGCCGGCCTCAACCTTCCTGTCCTGACGGCCGAAGAGGCCGCCTCCCTGATCAGCCACGGTGACACCGTGGGTTTCGGGGGATTTACCGCCGCCGGATCCCCAAAGGCGATCCCCCTTGCGATCGCCCGGCGCGCCGAGGAGGAGCACAACGCGGGCAGGCCGTACCAGATCGGGGTCGTGACCGGCGCCTCCACCGGGCCGTCGCTCGACGGGGCGCTCGCCAAGCAGAACGCGATTTCCTTCCGCACCCCCTACCAGTCCGACCCCACGCTCCGCAAGCGGATCAACAACGGCGAAACCCGCTTCTTCGACCTCCATCTGAGCATGCTGCCCCAGAACGTCCGCTATGGCTTCCTGGGCAAGTTCGCGTGGGCCGTGGTCGAGGCCTGCGAGGTCACACCCGATGGGAAGATCGTCCTCACCTCCTCGGTTGGGGCCGCCCCCACCTTCTGCCGGGTCGCCGACCGCATCCTGATCGAGCTGAACAGCCGGCACCCCTCCAAGCTCCGCGGACTCCACGACATCTACGAACCGGCTGATCCCCCTGTCCGCCGCGAGATACCCATCTATACGCCGTCCGACCGGGCGGGCCTCCCCTACATCCAGGTGGACCCGGAAAAGATCGCCGGCATCGTGCACACCGACCTCTCCGACGAGACCTCGGACTTTGAGCCGGCGACCCCTGTGACGGCCGCCATCGGCAAGAACGTAGCGAATTTCCTGGCAGGCGAGATCCGGCGGGGCCTGATCCCCGCGGCCTTCCTTCCCCTCCAGTCGGGGGTCGGCAACATCGCAAACGCGGTCCTCGGCGCCATAGGCTCCCACCCCGACATCCCGGCCTTCAGCATGTACACCGAGGTGATCCAGGACTCGGTCATCGAGCTCATGCGGGCCGGGAAGATCCGGTTTGCGAGCGGCGTCTCCCTCACCGTCAGCTCCGATGTCCTGAGGCACGTGTACGACAACCTCGATTCCTTCCGCAAGCAGATCGTCCTCAGGCCCCAGGAAATCTCCAATCATCCGGAGGTCGTCCGGCGCCTGGGCCTGATCTCGATCAACACAGCGATCGAGGTCGACCTCTTCGGCAATGTGAACAGCACCCACGTGCTGGGCCGCAACCTGATGAACGGAATAGGCGGCTCCGGGGACTTCACCCGGAATGCCCTCCTGTCGATCTTCACGTGCCCGTCGACCGCACGGGGCGGCCTGATCAGCACCATCGTGCCGATGGCGAGCCACGCGGACCACTCGGAGCATTCGGTCCAGGTCGTTGCCACCGAATACGGCGTCGCCGACCTGCGCCTGAAGGATCCGGCTGAGCGCTCCCGCCTGATCATCGAGAAGTGCGCGCACCCCGACTTCCGGGAGGATCTTCTGCGTTATTCCAAACTGGCCAAGGGCGGCCACACGCCCCAAAGCCTGGCCCTGGCCTTCGCGATGCACCAGCAGTACCTGAAGACGGGTTCGATGCACGGCGTGGTTTGGGGCTCGTGATCACCGTTTACCTCGCCTCCAACAACCCCGGGAAGATCGGCGAACTCCTCGCCCTCGCCGGCGGCGACCGTCTTCCCCTGGTCCTCCGGTCGGCCCGGGAGGTGGGAGGCATGCCCGCCGTCGAGGAGGATGCCGGAACCTTCGAGGGCAATGCCCGGATCAAGGCTCTTGCGCTTCGCCCTCTTGTTCCGCCGGGGTCGGGTGTGCTCTCCGACGACAGCGGGCTTTGCGTCGACGCCCTGGGGGGAAGGCCCGGGGTCGAATCGGCTTATTTTGCGGGAAGGCCCGGCAACCCTGCAGCCAATCTTGCGCTCCTTGCGGGGCTTATGAAGGAGGTGCCCCTGTCCGAGAGGTCGGCGCACTTCACGTGCGTCCTGGTGTTCATCGACCCCAAGGGCAAAGAGTTCTCGTTTGAGGGACGGTGCGACGGGACCATTCTCTCCGCCCCGCAGGGATCCGGAGGATTCGGCTACGATCCCCTGTTTGCGCCCCAGGGTCTCCAGGAAAGCTTCGCGTCGCTTTCCAAGCGGGAAAAGAACTCCCTCAGCGCTCGGGGCACGGCCTGGCGCGAGTTCGTATCTTGGATGCAAACAACTTACGCGAATCAAACCTCCTAGGTGTCTCATGGGCAGGGCCCGGACAAGAAATGCGTGGCCGGCAGCAAGAAATGCGCAGAGTGGCCGGTCCGGGAGGCGTAGCGTTGCTCCAGCGCCCACATCATCGGGCGCCCAAACAGTGAACAAGAAAGCAACAATAACATCATGAATTCGGAAACTGGAACTCATGTCTCAGCCCCGGCTGCGACAATCACACCAACGACGCCCCCGGCCCAGGTTGCCCCTGCCCCTGTGGCCGCGACAGCCCCAGCCGCCCCAAAACCGACCGTCCCGCCGGTCTTCAAGTTCCGCAAGCAGCCCAAGGCACCCAGGAACGCTGCGCCGACAACCAAGTAATCGCTTCGCATTGAGTTAACCCAACGGCCGGCCCCGAAAGGGCCGGCCGTTTT
>CAZGOX010000079.1:3425-9981 GCA_964527955.1 uncultured Opitutaceae bacterium
ACCAGTCGCCGCAGCCGACACGCAGGCGATCCAGGTTCCGCTTCTCACAGTCCGCCAGGCCCAGTATGAGAGCCTGCCCATCTCAACCGGCTCCGCAAAGGCCAGCCAGCGCCGCGGACCCGAGCCGTAGGCCACCAGCATGAACGGAGTCCGGGGCTCGCGAACGTAGACCGCACGCCAGGCGTTGCCCGGGACCTTGGCCGGGCGGACATAGGCGAGGATGGCACCGCTCGCAGCATCCCTGAGTTCGAGCGCGGCGCCGGACTCGCCCGCATGCCCGGCCACCTCGAACTTCAGGTACCCGTCCCCCGTCGGGAGCACAGGCTGGCTGGACCATTCCAGGGGGCTGACAGTCTCGGGCGAGTTGTAGGATCCCCAGGTCACGCGGTTTTCCAGGCGGGGCGTCGAATCGGACAGGCCGTTCACCCGGCCGTCTTCAGTTGCCGCGGGCCCTGGCAGGAGCGACTGCCTGACCCTGGGATCGCTCCGCGTGAAGGTCGACGAAGGATCTGCGGCCCTCAGGCTCAGCGGCTGGCGGACGCTCATGGGGAGAAGGTCCCGCAGGACGGGGATCCGGATCCTGCCCAGAAGCGCCCCGGCGTTCGGATAGGGAATCTCCCGGTGCTGCAGGTAGTCGGTATCGCCGGTCGCAAGGTAACTGCGGACGTTTCTTTCGCACAGCGCACAGTAGGACTGGATGTCGGGAAGGTCGGCTGAAAAGGACCGGATCGTTTGGCGGGCCATGCCCAGGCCGGCGACGGCCAGCCAGGCCATGCCCAGGCCGGTCAAGGCCCAGCGGGACGCGGGGCCGGCCGACCTGCGCCCCCACAGCCAAAACAGCGCCAGCCCGTTGACGACCTGCCCAAACACGATCATGTCCACGTAGCGGGAATCGGGCTCCGGAGCCCCCGCCCCGCGGCCATAGGCGGTCGCCATGACTTGGAGGAGCGTCCAGGCGCCGAGTCCTGCGAGGATCAAGGGAAACCCTCCTGCGGACGCCCCGCCGGGCCCCCGGGCAACCGCCCGGGGCAGCAGCAGGCACCACGGCAGCCAGAGGAGCGCCGAAAGCCATGGGAAACCCGACCAAGGCCAATCCAGGCTTTGCAACAAAGCCATGGTGAATTCCCCCGCCGAGTGGGCCATGAGCGCCCTATGGTCGGGTACGGTGGTCCGGGAGGCCACGCCGACAGCCACCAAGGCCACGCAGAGCGCGAATGCGGGGAACACGGACCGCCATGTGGCATCCCGGCGAAAGAGCCGGGCCGCCAGCAGGGCGATCACGATGGCCGAGGCGAGCAGCCCGGACGCCATCGAGCCCAGCGCCAAGACCGCACAGGCGGCGCCAATCCACCAGCGCAACGCACCGGGCTTCGCAAAAGGCAGCCAGGCGATCGCCCCGAACGACAGGCCAATCAGGAAAAACTGCTGGGAATGGAAGCCGCTCACCACGTTGCGCCACGAAAGCGGAAGACCAAAGGCGCCCATGAGGAAAAGCATCAGGAGCGGTTCCCATCGCCGGCCGAGCCCGCGGCTGCCAAGGAGAAATAATCCTGCCGCCACCAGCGCCGGGAGGGCCGCATTGACCGCGCATTCAAGGCGCTGGTCCCACTGGCCGTTGGCAACCGTGAGCCCGAGATTCAACAGCTTCGTCAGCACCACCCGGTGCTCGTTGTGCGGCAGAACGAGTTCCGAAAGGAAGTCCTTGTGCCCATACCACGGCACGATCGCATGGAGGCCCTCCGCATCCCATTGGTCCCATTCCGGCAGATCGGAGCCGAACCGGTCGATGACCGCCCATCGCGCGCCCAGCACGAAGGCGACCAGGCATACAAGCAGGGCGGCGCGGACGGGGAAGGCCCCCGGGGGCTGGCTGTCTCCTGCATTATTGGACATGCAACAAAGCAGGGATTAGAAACCGGAGGCCGTGGTTTGGGAAGGGGAAACCGGCGTTGCTGATGCCGCTGGAATGGGAGCGCCCGAACTGTTATGGCAGGTCCGGCATGCGAACCATCGACAGGCTTCTCCAACGGGCGAGGATCAGGGCCAGCCTGCCCTGGATCGCGGGACGTCCCAGGGTAATCGATGTAGGCGCGCACCAGGGTGAGCTCTTCCGGGCGATGGGCAGCCGGCTGGAATGCGGATTTGGAATCGAGCCCCTGGTCTCCAAACCGATCGTGGGCGACCGGTACGTGGTCCAGCCCGGACTCTTCCCGCAGGCCGCCCCCGAGGCGCCGGGGACCTGGGACGCGGTCACGATGTTGGCGGTCCTGGAGCACATCCCGGCGGGGGGCCAGGCTGCCATTGCCGAGGCATGCCACAGGCTCCTGAGAACGGGCGGCCGGGTGGTCATCACCGTCCCATCCCCGGCCGTGGACAGAATCCTCGCGGTCCTGAAGGCGCTGCGGCTCATTGACGGGATGTCGCTCGAGGAGCACCACGGCTTCCGGCCCGGCGACACGGAGCAGATCTTCCCCGCCCCGCGGTTCGCCCTTGTCTGCCGCCGGCACTTTCAATTCGGCCTGAACAACTTGTTTGTTTTCGAAAAGCGGTGATGTTTGGTCCCCCATGATTTCACCCCGTGCAAGTCTATGCGCAGCGCTTCTCCCCCTCCTTGTCGGATCCGCCGCAGCCGGCGCAGACCCCCATATCAAGCCTGTCACCCCGAATGCGATGCCTGAGGCGGTCGCGTTGTACGACCTCCTGCAGGACATCTCCGGCCGCTATACCCTGACCGGCCAGCACAACCCTCCGGTGGGGGGAGACCGAAATTCTCAGTTTGCGGCCAAGTACATCGGGAAGTACCCGGCTGTCTGGACCTCAGATTTCGGCTTCGCAAAGGAGGGGGACATGGACTCCACCCTGAATCGGCCGCACGTGGTCCAGGAGGCGATCCGCCAGCACGGGCTGGGATCGATCATAAGCCTCTGCTGGCACGCCGTGCCCCCCACGGCCGACGAACCCGTGACCTTTCGCCCACTGCCCGGCAGCGACCCCAATCTGCTGAAAAGCGTGCAGGGCAGGCTCACCGACGCCCAATTCCATGACATCCTCACGCCGGGGACGCCTCTCTACGAACATTGGGCGGCCCAGGTCGATGTCATCGCCGGCTACCTGAGGCAGCTCCAGGATGCCCACGTCCCGGTGATCTGGAGACCCTACCACGAGATGAATGGCGAATGGTTCTGGTGGGGAGGGCGCACGGAGGGCGCCTACACGACGGCAGCCCTGTACCGCCAGTTGTTCGATCGATTCGTGAACCATGACCACCTGACGAACCTGATCTGGCTCTGGAGCATGGACCGCATCCACAAGCCCGCCCAGGAGCACTCCAGGTACTTTCCCGGCACGGAATACGTGGATGTGCTGGGACTCGACGTATATGACAACGACTTCGCGCAATCCTACTACGACAGCCTCGTGAAACTCTCCCAGGGCAAGCCGCTGGCCCTGGCCGAGGTCGGCACGCCGCCCGTGCCGGACATTCTGGAGAAGCAGCCACTGTGGACCTATTACTCGATCTGGTCGGGCATGGTCCACAACACGACCAAGAGCCAGTTCGCCCTCGTGATGAGCTCCCCCCGCATGCTGGGTTTGAATGATGCGGCCTACGTCTCTGCGACAGCCTCGTATCGGGTGGCATGCGGCCTGCCCCCTGTCCAAGTCGAGCTTCCGCGGCCCAGCTTCTCCGGAACATGGATCCTAAACGCGGAGGCAAGCTCCTTCGGCCGGATGGGCGCCGGCCGGGCTGCGTCAAAGCTCGCGCTCGAACAGCTGGGGGATGTCCTCGCGGTGGAATCGACCCTTGTCCGGGAATTTGCGGACGACCAGGTCATGGCAGAAAGGCATCCGCTCGACGGAACGGAGACGAAATCGGAATTCAGGGGCATGCCGCGCGTCACGACCGCAACCTGGAGCGCCGACAAGGGGTCCATCGTGATGAACTCCGTCACCAATATTCCGTCGGGGCCCCAGGGGACGAAGATCAAGTCCGAGGAGACCTGGACGCTCGTGGACCACGGGGACCGGCTTACCATCCACAGGATCTCGGACTCGTTTCAGGGACCCGGAAGAACGGAGCAGACCCTCATGTACGACCGGCGCTAGAATTCCCCGCTTTCAATGCAAATCCCCCCACCCCCGTTGGGCCGCGGCTCCCAGGCCGCGGCTCATTTTGTCCTGCTTTGTTCGCTCCTATGCCTGGCCTCGACGGTCGTCTCCGGCGCAGACACCCGGGGTGTCGGCGCCTATCCTGGCGACCCCGCCGTTTTCAACGGGCCGGCGCTGGTCCCGGAGACGTCAACCTACCGGAACCTTGCGCTGCACCGGCCCGCGACGGCCTCGAGCAACTATGACTACAACCTCGCCGCCCAGTTGGTGACCGACGGGATCGTCGACGACCGGCTGCCGCGCTGGCTCGTCTCGTCCTCCAGCGCCGAGGGGGTTCTGCCCAGGCACGAGCGGGAACACCTGGTGGACGACTACCTGGGCACCGGTCTCGATATCCCCGGCGCAGGTGGCTGGGTTCAAATCGAGCAGGCCAGGCGAGGCGACGTGCCCCGGATAGATCGCTTCGAGGTGATCGCGCTACCCCGCACCGAGGATAAGGAGCCGCGGGCCTGGAGCTGCGTTCTGCAGGCATCGGACGACGGAAAGGCATGGAGGGAACTGGGGCGCGCCGGGGCCAACGAAAGCCTGGTCTCCTCGGTCCGCTGGTTCCCGAAGATCATCAAGGCGGAGATCGAGGTGCCCGAGGGGGGAAAGGCCCGCTTCTACCGTGCCAGCCTGGATGCCCCGTCGGTGACGCGCTGGCATGTCTCCAGCCTCAACACCTTTGACCACGGGACGCGCGTTGAATTGGGCGGCCCCTACGACTTCACCAGCGCCTGGAAGAGCGCCGGCAGCGGGCCGGAGTGGATCCAGGTCGACCTCGGCGCAGTTTGCGCGTTTGACCATGTGGTCCTGCATTGGATCCATCCGGCGGCCCAGGGGGCGATCCTGGCTTCTGACGACGGGACCGTCTGGCGGAATCTGCTTCCGCTTTCCCCGGCAACGGGTGACTACCCTCTCCCCTCGCCCGCCAATGCCCGCTACATCCGTGTGCAGATGGACCGCCCCGTCGAGCCCGACGGGTACATCCTGAGCGAGCTGCAGGTCTTCGGCCGGGGCGGTCCTGTCCCGGTGGCCCAGCCCGCTCCGGCCCCGCGCCCGGGCGAACGCCAGGACCTTGTTCGTGGCCTTTGGAGCCTCCAGCGCGATTCCCTGGTTTCCACCGGCGGCGAGGCGCTTTCGCTGCCCGGCGCCGAGTGCAAGGGCTGGCTGCCGGCCACCGTTCCCGGGACCGTCCTTGTCAGCTATTGGAACGCCGGCGCCCTGCCCGATCCAAACTATGGCGACAATCAGATGCAGATTTCGGACTCCTTTTTCTATGCTGACTTCTGGTACCGCGACGAGTTTGTCATTCCCTCTCCGGTTCCAGGGAAACGGATCTGGCTCAACTTCGACGGCATCAACTGGAAGGCGGATGTCTATTTCAACGGCTCACGCGTGGGCCGCATCGAGGGAGCTTTCACCAGGGCGCGTTTCGACGTCACTTCCCTTGTCCGGCCGGGAGCGGCCAATGCCCTGGCGGTCCTGATCCACAAGCCTGACACCCCGGGAAGCGTCCGCGAAAAAACCGCGGACGAGACGGGCCCCAACGGGGGCGCGCTCGGGCTGGACAATCCCACGTTCCACGCCACGGCGGGCTGGGACTGGATCCCCAGCATCCGCGGCCGCGACACCGGAATCTGGTCCGACGTGTACCTGACGACCACGGGGTCCGTGGTGCTCGAGCACCCCTTTGTCTCCTCAAGGCTGCCCTTGCCGTCGGTCGACAGCGCGGACGAGTCGGTCGAGGTGACGCTCCGGAACACCACGGCGGCGCCCGTCACCGGCGTCCTTCGCGGCCAATTCGGCGATGCGCACTTCGAGCGCAGCGTCGAGGTTCCCGCCTCGGCTTCCACCGTGGTCAGGTTCGATCCGTCGTCGGTCCCGGAACTTCGGCTTCACAACCCCAGGCTGTGGTGGCCGGTCGGCTACGGGGAGCCGAACCTCTACGACGTGAGCCTCGCCTTTGACACCGCCGACGGCGCACGCTCCGACGCCAAGTCGTTTCGCGCCGGGGTGCGGCAGTTCACCTACGCCGAGGACAATGGCGCCCTGAAGATCACCATCAACGGCCGGAGGTTTGTCGGCCGCGGCGGCAACTGGGGCTTCTCCGAATCCAACCTGCTCTACCGCGACCGCGAATACGAGACCGCCGTCCGCTACCACCGGGACATGGGCTTCACCATGATCCGGAACTGGGTCGGACAGGTCGGCGACGATGCGTTCTACGACGCCTGCGACCGGAACGGCGTCGTGGTCTGGCAGGACTTCTGGCTGGCGAACCCCGCGGACGGACCCGTCCCTGAGGACAACCCCATGTTCCTCCAGAACGCCGCCGACTTCATCGACCGGATCCGCAATCATCCCTCGGTGGGCCTGTACTGCGGGCGCAACGAGGGCATGCCTCCCC
>CAZGOX010000080.1:0-6980 GCA_964527955.1 uncultured Opitutaceae bacterium
TCGCATGCCCTGCGCGCGACGCATCCCAGGTCTCAGGCTCCTTCTGCCCGTGTTGGCGGTGGCGCTCGGCTCCGGCGGATGCTCTTCGGGGCCGACCCGTCCCGGGGCGGCCGCGCAGCCGCCCCGCGCGCCTGCGCCTGCCGAGGCAGTTCCGACGGCCGCCGCCCCGCCCTTTCCCGTCATGCTCGGGGTCGACGTGCTCGAGGCGGAGGGGTTCGCCCCGCTGCAGGGGAAGCGGATCGGGCTCCTCACCCACCGCGCCGGGGTCAACCGCGAGGGCGTGAGCACGATCACCGTGCTGCGCCGTGCGCCGGGCGTCAGGTTTGTCTCGCTCTTTTCCTGCGAGAACGGCCTTTACGGGGACATTCCCTCCGGGAAGAACTACGGGGACCAGGTGGACCCGAGGACGGGACTGATGGTCCACTCGCTCTACGGCAGGAGCCGCAAGCCCACCCCCGCCCCCCGGAATGGGAGCGACGCCCTGGTCATCGACCTTCAGGACATCGGCGCCCGCAGCTACACCTTTGTGAGCGCGATGAAGGTGGCTATGGAGGCCTGCTTCGCGAACGGCGTCGAGGTGGTCGTGCTCGACAGGCCGAACCCTCTGGGCGGCCTCAAGGTCGACGGTCCTCCGCTAGACCCGCGGTACATGAGCTATGTCGGCGAGTTTCCCGTGCCCTACGTCCACGGCCTGACGATCGGGGAGCTCGCCCGGATGGCAAAGTCGGAACCGGGCATCCTTCAGGTGCCGGAGGCCGTGCGCGAGCGCGGCCGCCTGACGGTCATCCCGATGCGCGGCTGGCAGCGCAGCATGCGCTGGTCCGAGACGGGCCTCAACTGGGTGCCGACCTCGCCGCTCATCCCGGATTTCACGGCGGTCGCAGGGTACCCGATGACGGGGCTGGGCTCGGAACTGAGCGGCTTCGTGACCAGCCGCGAGTTCCCGTTCCGCGGGATCTCGCACAAGAACATCAAGCCCGAGGCGATCGAGAAGGAGCTGGCGTCCTTCCGCATTCCCGGGCTGGCGTTCCGCCGCGTGAGCGTCCTGAACGCGAAGACCGGGCTGCCGGGCACGGCGCTCTTCATCGAGATCTCCGACTGGGACGAGTGGCGGCCGACCGAGCTGAACTTCTACCTGATGAAGCTCGCCTGCAAGCTCCAGCCCAGGAACCCGTTCGCGTCGCTGACCCCTGCCGAGACCGCCCACTTCATCAAGCTCACCGGATCGCCCGCGTTCCTCGCGGACATCGCGGCCCACGGGTCGCGCGTCGACGTAGACGCCTACATCCGCGACTGGCAGCTCCGCTCGGCGGTCTTCCAGGAGCAGAGCCGGCGGTTCTGGTTGTACCGGTAGGGCACACCTTCGGGTCATCCGAAGGCCCCGGACAATAACCTTGACTATCTAGGGCATGATTTGATTAACCTAGAATATCTAGGTTAATCTCCATCATGGCCAAACCCGAACTTCTTTCAGGAACGCTCGATTTGCTGGTATTGCAGGTACTAAACGGTGGACCGCTTCACGGCTTTGCCATTGCTGAGCGCATCCATGCCTTATCACGGGACGTGTTGATTGTCGAAGAGGGCTCTCTCTACCCATCGCTCTATCGGATGGAGGAGAAAGGCTGGATTGAGCCCGAATGGGGCCAGTCGGACAAAGGTCGCCGGGCAAAGTTTTACACGCTGACAAAGGAGGGCAGAAAGCAACTGGCCTCTGAGCGAGACATTTGGGACCGCGTTGCGGTCGCTATCGGAGATGTGCTGCGGAATGCGTGAACGCAAATGAAGCTGTATAGGAAGATCGGCTTCCAAGTAGCGGGCCTCTTCGGGCGCGGTCGGTTCAATTCAGAGATGGATGCTGAGATGCGAATGCATCTCGAACTCCGCATCGAAAGAAACATCGCGGCAGGTATGTCGCCGGAAGAGGCGCGCTATGCGGCGTTGCGGTCCTTCGGCGGGGTGGAGCAGATCAAGGAGCGGGCTCGGGACCAGCTTAAAGGAGCGTGGGTTGCGCAGCTCATCCGAGACCTTCGCTTCGCGGTCCGGACGATCTGTGCCCATCGGTGGTTTTCCGCTGCGGTCATCGTCACACTTGCGCTCGGGATCGGGATAAACACCACCGTCTTTACGCTAGTGAATGCGGTTCTGTTCAAGCCGCTTCCGATATCCGGCGGCGAGCGCCTCGTTACTGTTGCGGGTCAGAATCTGACGAAGGCCGACAGCCCAACTTTGATCTCCTATCCGGATTTTGGTGAATTTCGCACCCAAAACCGGACATTTGAGGGGCTCGAATCCGCAAGACTCGAACAGGTGGCGCTTAGCGATGGGACCCATCCGCCAGAGCGGCTGGGGATCGGCAGAATTTCAGCCGGCATGTTCAGCATGCTGCGCACATCGCCCGTGCTTGGCCGTGATTTCACGGTTGCCGACGACCGGCCCGGGGCCGAGGCCGTGGTGTTGCTGGGGTACGGCGTTTGGACGAACCGTTACAGCAGCGCGTCAGGGGTCATTGGCAGCTCCGTGCGCGTCAACGGAGCCCCAGCCACGATCATTGGTGTCATGCCGAAGGGTTTTAAGTTCCCCAAAGACGAGGACCTATGGATGCCCCTGGGCCCGGCGGAACAATTCGCAAGCCGGGCCAACCACGACCTTTGGCTGTTCGGTCTTCTCAAGCGGTCCACTTCCATTGACGCGGCCCGAGCGGATCTTTCGGTTATTGCTGCTCGCCTCGCCGCTAGTTTTCCCGACACCAACAAGGGTCTCGGCGCGATCGTGCGCACGTTTCAAGACACTTATAATGGTGAGCAAGTCCGCTCCATCTTCCTGATGATGCTCGGCGCGGTCGGGTTTGTGCTCCTCATTGCTTGTGCGAATGTTGCGAACATGATGCTCAGTCGCTCCATCGGGCGCGCACGCGAGTTTTCGGTGCGCGCCGCTCTCGGCGCTTCTCGCTGGCAGCTTGTGCGCCAACTGCTGGTTGAGAGCGTGCTCCTCAGTTGCCTAGGCGGCATCCTGGGACTGGCTCTCGCCACACTCGGTGTCCATGCCTTTGACCTGGCCGCGCAGGACACTGGCAAACCCTACTGGATCGTCTTTGGCATGGATTACACGACCTTCTCCTACGTCGCGATAATTTCCGTGGCGAGCGGCGTTGCGTTTGGTCTCCTCCCGGCGCTGCGGGCTTCGCGCATTGATATCAACATGACGCTCAAGGCCGATACGCCTGCATCCATCGGACACCGCGGCGGTCGACTGACGGCGGCTCTGGTGGTCCTTCAATTCGCCCTGACGGTTATTCTTCTCTCTGGCGCAGGCATGATGATGAGGAGCTTCCTTGCGGTGCAGGCGGTGAACCCGTTCGTGCCCGCCGATTCGATATTTACCGCGCGGCTCCAACTCCCTGCCGGAAAGGGTGAACGCTACGCCGATTCTGCCCGCCGGCTCCAGTTTTACGATAAGCTCATGCCGCTGCTTGAAGCGCTTCCCGGGGTCACGCAGGCAGCCGTGGCGTCCGATCCTCCCGGTCTTGGAGCAAGCAGTCGACAAGTCGAGATCGAAGGTCAGCCCAACCAAAACCCGGGGCAGCGGCCACGCGCATCGCTTGTCATTCAAAGCCTGGGTTATCTTCCTCTGATTCGGCTGCCTATGCTTGCGGGTCGCGGCTTTTTGGCGGCCGACGGCAGCACGGGCAGAGAAGCTGCGGTGGTAACGCATGCATTTGCCGCAAAATACTATTCCAACCAGCCGGCTGTGGGAAAACGCTTTCGTTTCATCGAAAATGACAAGCCGGGTGTTTGGATGACAGTGATCGGTGTGTGCGCCGATATTGTGCCGGATACTACGAATCCCGACGCTTCCCCGCTTATCTGCATCCCTTGCCGACAGGAACCATCGGGCTGGATGTCACTCATTTTGCGTTCCTCTTCCGACCCGGCAGGGCTTGCGGGGCCGTTGCGCGCCGCAGTGCAAAGTCTCGACCAGGATTTGCCACTCGACGGTATGTCGACGCTGACGGCCGCCCTCAGGCACCAGCAATGGTTCTTATCCATTTTCGGCACGCTATTCCTAACCTTTGCAGCGACGGGATTGGTTATGGCGTCGGTCGGCATATACGCTGTGGTGGCGCAAGTGACTGCTCGGCGCACGCGGGAGATCGGCATCAGGATGGCTCTCGGGGCAACGGCTTCGGGTGTCGAACGGCTCGTTTTATCACGTGGGCTAGCACAGCTCCTGGCAGGACTCCTGCTCGGGTTAGTCGGTGCGGTCGGGACGATGAGGCTTCTTGCAGCGACTGGCCTCCTTTACGGGGCGTCGTCGAACGATACGGTCGTACTCGCTGGAATAAGTGTTGTGCTGGTTTCTGTCGGCGGCTTCGCCTGCTGGCTGCCGGCCCACCGGGCGGCGAACGCTGATCCGATGTCGGCACTGAGGTGCGAATGAGGCGGGTCAAGGGGAAGGGGTCAGGTTGTAAAAGTTGACCTCTTCCGCAGAGGTCAACTTTTACAACCTGACCCCTTCCCCTTGACCCTGGGGTTTCGGACGAGCCCGAAAGCGGACGCGGACGGGCGGGCCGCCCGTCCCTACCTAGAGAGGCTCGGCCCTGACCTTCACCGTCCCGTCGGCGAACTCCGCCGCAAGCTGCTGGCCGCCGCGCACCTCCGCCCGCCGCATCACCGGCCTTCCCTTCGCGTCATGCATGATGGCGAACCCGCGGTTGAGCACGGAAGCCGGGCTCGCCGACGCAAGCCTCTTCCTGAGCGAGGTGATCCGGTGCGAGGCGAGCTCCACGCGGCCGGCCGGCGAATTCCTCTCGAACCGGGCGGCCGTGTCCGCGAGCCGCTGGCGCCGCGACTGGACCGAGGAGCGTAGGGCGGAGCCCAGCTGGTTCGCCAGGTCGTCAAGGCGCAGCCAGCCCCTCTCGACCTGCGCGGAGGGCGTGAGCAATCGCAGCCGCGACCTCGCGTGGTCCAGGCGCTCCGTCGCGCGGGCCAGCGCCCTGTCGAGCACGAGCCCGAGGGACTCGCCCGCCTGGGCCGCCCTTTCCGCGCACGCCACAAAGTGGCTGGAGATGAGTTCCGCCGCCCCGCTCGGGGTCTCGGCGCGGACGTCCGCCGCAAAGTCGCACAGGGTGAAGTCGATCTCATGGCCGACCGCCGAGATCACGGGCACGGGGCAGGCGGCGACCGCGCGCACGAGCGCCTCCTCGTTGAACGCCCATAGGTCCTCGATGCTGCCGCCCCCGCGCCCGATCACGAGCAGGTCGAAGATCCCCAGCGAACCCGCCAGGGCCAGCATCTCCGCCATCTCGGCCGCGGCGCCCTCGCCCTGCACCTTTACCGGCAGGACCACCACCCTCCCGCGCCAGCCGCGTCGCTTGAGGATGCGCAGGAAGTCCTGCACCGCCGCCCCCGTGGGCGAGGTGATGAAGCCCACCGTTTCCGGCAGCTCGGGGATCGGGCGTTTCCGCTCCGGCGCGAACAGGCCCTCTTCCGCAAGCCTGCGCTTCAGCGCCTCGAACTCGCGATGAAGCCGCCCCAGGCCATCCTCGACCACGGAGCGTACGATCAGCTGGTACTGGCCGCGGGCCTCGTACACGTCGATCGCCCCGTAGGCCGATACCTGGAGCCCGTCGCGCAGGACCACGGTCTGCCGGGCGGCGTCGCCCCGAAACAGGACGGCGCTCAGCTGCGCGTCCGCATCCTTCAGCGAAAAGTATACGTGCCCGCTCGCCTGAGCGCGGAGGTTCGACACCTCGCCCCGCACCCAGCATGGTGGAATCCCTCCCTTGAGCAGCGCCTTCACCCTCCGCGTGAACTCCCCGACCGACTCCGCGCGGTCGCCCGTGTCCCCGAAAAGGGAGCCCGTCTGGTCATCCTGGGCTTTCTTCACCATGGTGGCGGGTGGTCAGGCGGCGGGTTTGGCCTTGCGCCCGTAGTGTCGGCGGAGGAGGTGCGTTGCGGCAGACAGGGCGAGCAGGAGGCTCAGGGCAAGCAGCCCGGCCCTGCCTTTGCCGTGGAGCAGGGCGTCGCCAAAAAGGATGAATGCGGTGGTCTGGGCAAAGGTGATGGCGCAGGAGATCGCCAGGTACGGCCCGACCGGCGCGTCGGCGAGCCCCAACAGGTAGTTTTGGGCGAAAAAGGGAACCCCGGGGGTCACCCGGAGGAGCACGATCAGGTCTGTCATGTCTGCGCGGCCCACCTCGGGCAGCCGGTAGCCGAGCCTCACAAGGATCCGCGCAAGCAGCGGCCGCAGCGCCCGGCGCGCCAGCCAGTAGGTGAGCGTCAGGTTGAACGCGACGGCCGCGAGACCGGCCGCGACCACGCCGCCCATCCCCATGGTGGGGGCAAAGGCGGATGCCGCCGTGAGCGAAAAGGCGAGCATCGGTACCCCGGCCGCCGGAAACGTGGCCATCGCCGCGTAAAAGGCCCAGGGGCCCGCGCCGCGGATTTCGTCGATGCCGCGCCGCATCAGGCCTAGCACGCTCCCCCCGCGAAGGACCAGGACCGCCGCGGCCGCGACCACGGCGGCGAGGACGGCGAGCTTCAGGAATTTCCCCTTCATCCCCTTTGGATCAGCTCGATTTCGTAGCCCTCGGGCGCGTCGATGAAGGCAATGACGGAGTTGCTTCCCGTCTTCGTGGGGCCGTCGCTCAGGGCGCAGCCCTTCGCGGCGAGCCCCGCCGCAAAGGCCTCGAGGTTGTCGACCTCGAACGCGAGGTGCATGAGGTCGGGCTGGACCGCAACGGACGGGCTGTTGGGAAGCTGGCAGATCTCGATTTCCTCGTCGCTGTTGGGCGTGGCGATGAAGGCCAGCTGGGCTCCGCGCGGCGAGGTGTGTCGCTTCGTGACCTTGAGCCCCAGCACGTCGACGTAGAACTTCACCGTCCGCTCGAGGTCGTTGACCCTCATCCGCGTGTGCAGGAGCTTCTTGATCATGCGCCGCAGTGTGCGCCTCGCGCCCCCGCACGCAAGCCAGCAGGG
>CAZGOX010000080.1:7080-9899 GCA_964527955.1 uncultured Opitutaceae bacterium
ACGTGGCGCTGGGTCTCGTCGACCAGCGCCTGGAGCGCCTCCCGTTCGGGGGCGAACCAGAACCCGTTGTACACGAGCTCGGCGTACTTCGGCATGAGCGAGTCCCTCAGGTGCATCACCTCGCGGTCCATCGTCAGGGACTCCACCTGGCGGTGCGCGTGCATGAGGATCGTGCCGCCCGGGGTCTCGTAGACGCCCCGGGATTTCATGCCTACAAAGCGGTTCTCGACCAGGTCGACCCGGCCGACGCCGTGCTTGCCGCCGAGCTTGTTCAGGGCCTTGAGCACGCCCGCGGGCGTGAGGCGGCGGCCATTGACCGCCACGCAGTTGCCGCGCCGGAACTCGAGCTCAACGTACTCGGAGCGGTCGGGGGCGTCCTCCGGGGACACCGAGAGCTTGAACATGCCCCGGTTGGCCCGCGTCGTCGGGTCAAACGAGGGGTCCTCGAGGATCCCGGCCTCGTAGGAAATATGGAGGAGGTTCCGGTCCATCGAATAGGGCTTCTTCAGGGAGGCCTCGACGGGAATCTTGTGCTTCCTGCAATAGGCGATCATGTCCGCCCGCCCCGGGAACTTCTCGCGGAAGGCGTCGATCTTCCACGGGGAGATGATCTGGAGGTTGGGGGCCAGGGCCATGTACGTGAGCTCAAAGCGGCACTGGTCATTGCCCTTGCCGGTGGCGCCGTGGGCGACGGTGTCGGCTTTTTCCCGCTTCGCGATTTCGATCTGGGCCTTGGCGATCAGGGGCCGCGCGATGGAGGTCCCCAGGTAATACTGGCCCTCGTACACGGCGTTGGCCCGGATCATCGGGTAGATGAAGTCGCGCGCGAACTCCTCGACCAGGTCGATGGTGTAATGTTTCGAAGCGCCGGTCTGCCGGGCCTTGCGGGAGAGCCCCTTGAGCTCCTCCTCCTGGCCGATGTCGGCGGCGAACGTCACGATCTCGGCGTCGTAGGTTTCCCGAAGCCACTTCACGATGACGGACGTGTCGAGTCCGCCCGAGTAGGCGAGGACGATTTTCATGGGATCACTTTCTAGCGGACGCGGCCAGCACGGCAAGGATCGCCTTCTGCACGTGGAGGCGGTTCTCCGTCTCGTCAAAGATCACGCAGCGCGGGTTGTCCAGGACGGCCTGCTCCACCTCCTCGCCCGGGTGGGCGGGAAGGCAGTGCATGAAGAGCGCGTCCGCCTTGGCGGCCGCGAAGAGTTTGGCCGTCACCGCGTAGGGCCGGAGCAACTGCTGCCGCTCCCTGGCCTCCGCCTCCTGGCCCATGCTGGTCCAGACGTCGGTGTACACGAGGTCCGCTCCCCGGACTGCCTCGACGGGGTCGGTGGTGAAGGTGAAATCCGCAGTGCGCCTCTCGGCGTTGAGCAGGGCCCGAATCGCGTCGCCGGGTTCGTAGCCCTTGGGTCCGGCGAGGGAGATCTTCATCCCGAAGAGACTGGCGCCCAGGATCCAGGAATTCGCCATGTTGAACCTCGTGTCGCCCACAAACGCGACCTTGCGCCCGCGCAGCGCGGCGACGAGGTCGCCTCCGGGCGCGGCCCAATGTTCGGCCGCGGTGAAGGCGTCCGCGTAGATCTGGCAGGGATGGAGAAAGTCGGTCAGGCCGTTGACGACGGGCACCGTGGCCGTGGCCGCGAGGCGCTCGACGTCGCCGTGGTCGTAGGTGCGGACGACCAGCCCATGCACAAAGCGCGAGAGCACCCGCGCCGTGTCCTCGATGGACTCGCCGCGGCCCAGGTGGATGTCGCTCCGGTTCAGGAAAATCGGGTGCCCGCCGAGCTCATGGATGCCGACCTCGAAGGACACACGCGTGCGCGTGCTCGATTTCGCAAACACCAGGGCCCAGGTCTTGCCCGCCAGGGGAGTAGGCGCGCCCCGCCCCCGCCCGGCCTTGAAGTCGCGGGCCAGCGAAAAAACCTCCCCGACTTCCTTTATGGCAAAGTCGGTTTCCTTGAGGAAGTGTTTCATGAGGGAAACCCTGATGGATGACAGATTTTGGCCCTCCGGACGAGTGAAAAGTGGCTCCAAGCGCCATTGTGACACTCATGTCTTGGGTGAAGACAAGCGGACCCGGTCCGCATTTGGAGGTAGGGACGCCCGGCCCGGGCGTCCGGGCAAATCCTTGGGTCCATTCCAAGACCCCTAGCGAATTCTGCCTTTTCAAGACGGACCAAGGAGCTGCGGACAAGGCTGAAAGCGGATCCGGACGGGCGGGCCGCCCGTCCCTACCTTGGCCCGGGCCCGGGGACAAAACTCACAGTCACCTGGATCTCGACCGTCGCGTTGCGCGGGAGGCCGGCGACGGCCACGGCCGCGCGCGCGTGCTTCCCCGCGTCGCCGTAGAGCCTGACGAAGAGGTCGCTCGCCCCGTTGATCACCTGCGGGCTCTCGGCGAATCCCGGCACCCCGTTCACGAAGCCCGACACGAAGAGGAACTCCTTCACCCGCCCAAGCCCGCCCAGCGCCGCCTTGATCGCGGCGAGCGTGTTCAGCGCGCAGACCTCGGCGGCCGCCCGTCCCGACTCCACCGTCTGCTCCCGCCCCACCTGCCCCGCATGGGTCACGGCCCCGTCGCGCACGCAGAGGACCCCCGAGAGGATCAGCGTGTCTCCATGAATCCGATACGGGACGTAGCTGCCGGCCGGGGCCGGCGGGGCCGGGACGACGAGCCCGAGGGCTCGAAGCTTTTCCTCAATGGGATCCATGGGTGGGCCCCATGTCCGCAACAACCCCCGCCGGGCTCAAGCCTATACGTCCTTTTGCGATGCGAAGACGGGCGTCGGGCCCTCGTGGGTCAGCGAGCTTGCTCGCGC
>CAZGOX010000081.1:0-1517 GCA_964527955.1 uncultured Opitutaceae bacterium
GGTCGGCGACCTTGAGGTGAACGTGGCCGATCCGGGCCTCGGGATGGATGGGGGAAAACTTGTCCGGCACGGCTGTCGAAGGAACCAACGGTTTCGCCGATGGCGAACAGAAAGCAGCCTGTGGACGGCTTAGCTTGCCCGGGGAGCCAGAGCTGGTATGCAGGCCTTCCCCCGCATGCCCCAACCAAGGACCAGGATTGCCACGGCAGCTGCAGACCCGGCCAGGATGGCCCGGCCCCGCATGTCGGTCGAGGAATTGTCCGTCAAGTACGGCAACGAGGAGGCGCACGGGCGGCATGTCGCGGACCTGGCCCTGCGGCTCTTCGACGAGACGCACGACCTCTTCGGGATTCCCAAGGGGGACCGTCCCCTGTTGGAGGCCGCCTGCCTGCTCCACGATGTCGCGTATGGCGTGAACCCCCGCCGCCACGCCGAGCTGGCGGAAGGGATCATTCGCGCGGAGGGCCTCCGGGGCTTCACACCGACGCAGAGGGAGTGCATCGCGACGGTAGTGAGCCTGCATTATTCACCGCTGGCGTTTGAGGCGGCGCGCGCCCGCGCGAACCGTTCGGCCGATTCCCGCCGGGTGCTCCATCTGGCGGCCCTGCTGAGGATCGCGGACGGGCTGGACTACAGCCACCTTCAGGACTCGGAAATCGCCTCGGTCGTGAAGACGAAGAGGCGGATCCGCGTGAACGTCCGGTGCAGCCTGTTTCCCCGGGCGATCGAGGTGGCCAGGAAGCACGCCAACCTCTGGCGGGAGGCGTTCCCGGCGGACTTCGACCTCAGGCTTCTGCAAGGCGGCCGCGCAAGACAGCTGCTCGACCCGCTGCTCACGATCCATGAGGCGATCCGGAGGCTGCTGTTCCTCGAGTTCCGGGTCGTGCTGATCAATGTCGATGAGGCCGTCAAGGCGGCGGACACCGAGGCGCTGCATGACCTGCGGATCGCGGTCCGCCGCATGCGCGCTGTCCTGCGAGCGTTCGGCAAACTGCTAAGGCCGACTTCGGCTGAGCGCATCGACCTGGACTTGCAGCGGCTGAACCGGGTGCTCGGCATCGCCCGCGACCTCGACGTCTGGATCGGGTTCTGCTCCAAGGAGTCCGTGGCCGCGCAGTTCACCGGGCACCGGCTATGGGCGGGGTTTGTCGCGCACCAGCTCGAGCTGAGGCGTCTCCAGCAGGCAACGGTTCGCCGTCACCTGCACGGGGCGGGGTTCTCAGGGCTGCGCCTCAGGGTGGGCCGGTTCTTGCGTTTTGACCTTCCCAAGGCTGCGCGCTCCGAAGCGCCGGCGCCCCTGGAGAGGCCCGCGCGCCGGGCCCTGGCCAAGAATCTCCGGCAGGTCCAGAAGCTCGCGCACCTGCGCCACTCAAGATCTCCGGAGAAGATACACCGGCTGAGGATCGCGCTGCGCAGGGTCCGCTACCTGAGCGGGTTCTTCGGCGAGGTGCTCGGCAAGCCGGTGCAGCGGCTACACAAGCGGGCACATGCGGTTGAGGGAGTGATCGGAAGGATCC
>CAZGOX010000081.1:1617-9778 GCA_964527955.1 uncultured Opitutaceae bacterium
GTGCAGCGGCTACACAAGCGGGCACATGCGGTTGAGGGAGTGATCGGAAGGATCCGGGACGCCGACCTTGCCCTCCAGCGGATCCTGAGCGAGGGGCCGACCCCGCCGAGGCTTCTCGTGCGCGAGTTGGAGCGTCGTCGGATCGGCGACACCTCGGAAATGGATGGAGCCTGGAAGAAATTCACGGATCCGCAGTTCGTGGCGGAGCTGACCCAGGAACTGGAGCGCCAGTCGGCCGGGCGATCCTAGCGGGTCAGTCGTCGTCGTCGCCATCGCCGTCCCCCTTGGGAAGGGAGCGAACGAAGGCGGCGTGCACCGGGGCGGGCATCGGATCGAGATCGCCCCGGACCGCCGCCCAGACCACGCGGTTGAAAAGCTGGTCCTCGATGGCGTCCGGCCGCGAGAAGTCGAGGCTTGCGGACCGGGCTGCGCCGCCCGTGCCCGATGGATTCGCCTCGGCAAGGTCGACCCGCGCGCCGACGGCGGAGAAAGGCCGGATGTCGGCCGACGGCTGGAAGCTCGCGCGCATCGGCGTCGCGGCTGCGTCGAACTGGGACAGGGGGTCGAGCCCGAGGATCAGCTCCACCGTGCGCAGCATCGAGCAGGTTGTGTAGGGCGTCGAATCGACCGCTCCACGGCGGGTGTAGGGGCTTGCGACCAGGGCTTCCGTGCGGTGGGCATCCACATGGTCGGGTCCGTTCTGGGCGTCGTCCTCCACGATGAAGATGGCCATCCGCGGCCAGAATCGGGAGTGGCTGAGGGCGTCGACGACGCGGCCGACCGCCAGGTCATTCTGGGCCTCATAGGCCCTGGGAGACGGCGCCAGGGGATCCGCGCCCCTAGTGTGGTCATTGGGAAGATAGACGGTCTGCAGGCGGGGCATGTCGCCGGCCGCCTCGAAGCGGTGGAGCTCGGAAATGAAGCGCGCCGCCCGGTCGAGGTCGCTGTAGGAAAGGTCCCAGCCCCGGTAGTAGGGATCGAGATGTCCCTGCAGCGCGGGGAGGTTGGAGATCGCGGGGTCCGCGAGGGTTCCCATGCCAAAGGTGAATTCCCCGTAGTCGCGATAGCTCACGCCGGCAGCCTTGGCCCGGTCCCACAGGTAGCCGGCCGCGGGAACGGCCGCGGAGAACTGGGCGCCCGTGGGGTAGGGAACCTTGGTGGCCGGCTTGTGACCATACTCGGTGGGCCAGGTCCTGTTGACGAACTCGGAGGCGTAGCCCGCCATCGTCCACTCGTGGCCCGCCGCGCTCACCTCCGCATTTGCGTAGAAGTTGTCGAGCAGGACAAACTGCCGCGCGATGGCGTGAAGATTCGGCGTCACCTTCTCGGGAAAGAGACAGAGGCGAGGGTCGCCGTTGCCCTCGGCCACGTCGCCGAAGATCTGGTCGTAGGTGCGGTTTTCCTTGATCACGTAGACCACATACCGGATCGGGGTCTTTGCACCCGCAGATGCGGGAATCGGATTTGCAGGGTCCACGGGCGCGGCGGGGGAGGCGGGATGGCAGAGGAGCGCCGCCTCGGTCCACCCGGCCAGGGCTTGCCCGAAGGCATCGCCGGCGGGAAGATTCAGAATCTCGAGGGACCCGCGGTATAGGCTGCCGATGTAGGAGAAACTCCCGGCCGAGCCCTTGGAGTTGGGCTTGGGCTGTACTCCCCGCGCGTTGACCACGAGCAGCGTGCGCCCATCGGGCGTCAGGCGCACGGCGGAGGGAAACCAGCCTGCCGGGATGAAGCCCAGCGGGCGGCTGCGGCCCGGCGACGTGACGTCGAAGACCGCGACATTGTTGTTGTCGGCGTTGGCAACAAAGAGGTGTGCGCCGTCGGGAGAGAGCGCAAGGCTGTCGGGCGTCGATCCCGGGCGGTCCTCCGCCGAAAGGGACGAACTCAGCGCCTCCAATGGCCGGCCGGAAGAGGCGTCAAGGACGGTCACCGTGTTCAGGCCGCCATTGGCCACGAATAGGGTCTTGCCGTCGGGAGACAACAGCACCTCGTTCGGATGCAGGCCGGCCTGCCACGTCGCGAGAAGCCGGCCGTCCTTGGCCCGGAGTACGGCCACGGAGGACTCCCCCCAAAGGCTCGCGTAGATGCGGCCGCGGCGCCGGTCCCAGGCAAGTGAGAGCGGGTTGGCCGTCGAGAGGAGGTGCCGCTCGAAGTCGTCGCCTCTCATGGCGCGGCCGTAGGCCATGGCCGCCCCGGCCGGGCCGGCGCCAACCGGCGTTGTCCACTTCACGGAGCCGTCAACAAGGTCGACGCGCAGCACCTTGCTTGAATAGAGAACGCTGACGACGGCCGAGCGGCCGTCCGGCCCGATGGCGATTCCGGCGACAACGCCGGGATCATCGGCGGGTATCACCCGGATGGATTTTTCGGAGGTGATCCGGCCGGCGCTGAATCCAAAGATATGGAGCACGCCGTCGCTCGCCCCGCTGCACACCAGGGTCCTCCCATCGGGAGCAAAGGCCACGCCCCCGAATCCCTCGTGGACCGGCTGCGGCTCCCCGGCGCTCCCGGTTGCCAGGTCGACAATCCTGATCTCGTGCCGCCCGTAGCCGCTGTGAAGCACCGCGGCATAACGCCCGGAGGGATCGAGCGCGAGGTCGAGGGGGAAGTCGCCGAGCCCGACTTGCCGGCCCACCGGCCGGATGGGCCACTGGTTGTGCAGCAGGGTCGAGCCATCGGGCTGCAGGCCCGGAAGGACCGGCATTGCGGCCCGGTCGACCGGGGGCAGCACCAGGGCGAAAAGGAGAACGGCGGGGAGGAGCCGGGTTGACTTCAAGGAGGGGCGGGTTGCGATTCGAGCAAAGACAATCGGTACTGGGTGCATTTGTACAAGCTGACTCAGGCATGCGTTTCGAGGTAGGGACGGGCGGCCCGCCCGTCCGGGAACTGCGAATGACTCCGATGTTTGCCCGGACGCCCGGGCCGGGCGTCCCTGCCCGGTTTCAGTCAAATGCACCCAGTACCAGACAATCGGCCTGCTTTACACCACGGCAAAAGCAGGCTAGTTCCCCGGGTCGAGTCCCATTTCCCATGCCCCACGCCCCCGCATCCACCCGCTATGACAATCCCGCGCTCTACAGAAAATGCGGCCGCAACGGTCTCAAGCTGCCGCTTATCTCGCTCGGACTCTGGCACAATTTCGGCGGGGCCGACAATTTCGACAACAGCCGCGCCCTGATCCTGCGGTCCTTTGACCTGGGGATCACGCACTTCGACATCGCGAACAACTACGGTCCCCCCCCGGGGTCGGCGGAAACCACCTTCGGGCGCGTGCTGCGGGAGGACCTCGCGGCCCACCGCGACGAACTCATCATCTCAACCAAGGCCGGCTATGACATGTGGCCGGGACCCTACGGCGACCTGGGATCCCGGAAATATCTTCTGGCGAGCCTCGACCAGAGCCTTCGCCGCATCGGGGTCGAGTACGTGGACATCTTCTACAGCCACCGGCCCGACCCGAACACTCCCCTGGAGGAGACCATGGGGGCCCTCGCGCATGCCGTTCGCTCCGGCAAGGCCCTGTACGTCGGCTTGTCCAACTACCCGGCCCGGCAGACGGCCCGCGCCGCGCAGATCCTGCGGGAACTCGGCGCCCCGTGCCTGATTCACCAGCCCCGCTACAGCATGTTCAGCCGCGATCCGGAGAAGGACCTCTTCGACGTGCTCGTGAAGGAGGGCGTCGGCGGAATCGCATTCTGCCCGCTGGCCCAGGGGCTCCTGACGAACCGTTACCTCGGCGGCATCCCGGCGGATGCGCGCGCCTCCCGGGATCCCCGCTTCCTCAAGCCGAAGGACATTGCCGACGAGAAGGTGGCCAAGGTGCGCCTGCTGGACGACCTGGCCCGCGCGCGCGGCCAATCGCTGGCGCAGATGGCGCTCGCCTGGGTCCTGCGCCAGCCGGCCATCACCTCCGCGCTCATTGGGGCGAGCAAGGTGGGCCAAATCGAGGACAACCTCGGGGCGCTCAAGGACCTCTCGTTCAGTGCGGCCGAACTCAAGTCGATCGACGCGATCCTTGCCGGTTGAGCAGCTGCGTCAGCCCTGCCTGAATATCGCCGCGGTCGGCTGGCGGGCGCCCCGCTCAAGCCGCCTGACGACCGTCCAGCCCGGGGGGGACAGCACCGTCTCCCCAGGCATCTCAAATACCACCAGGGCGTCCCTCTCGCTCCCGAGCACGGCTCCCAGCCGCGCGAAGAGGGGGAGGGCTGCCTCGGCGATCATCTCGTACGGCGGGTCGACGAAGACCAGGTCGGGGATGCCGGCCCCTGCGAGCGGGACCATCCTGGCATCACCATTGCGGACGGTCAGGCCTCCTTCGTCGCGGCCCAGGCACTTGCATACGGAGGCAAGGTTTCGCCTCAGGCACCCTATCGCCTTTGCGCTGTTCTCCACGAAGCCACCCCCCGCTGCGCCCCTGCTCAGGGCCTCCAGGCCGTAGGCGCCGCTGCCGGCGAAGAGGTCGAGGAATCTTGCGCCCGTGACACGGGCGCCCAGGCATGAGAATACCGCCTGTCGCAGGGCGTCGGTCGCGGGGCGGACGGCGCTCCCGGGTGGGACGGAGAGCGGGATGCCGCGGGCGGCGCCACCGCTTATGCGCATGGCGCCTTTTCGGCGGAGGCCGCCGCCTCGAACTCGCGGGCCCGGATCTCGACCGCTGCCAGGGCATCCCTCCAGAAGGACGGATCCCGGATGTCGCGGCCCAGGGACTCGCGGACAACCTCCTCGCAGGTGGCGCGCCCGGTGAGCCCCAGGAACTTCTCATAGCGGGCCAGGAACGAGGGGCCGGTGCGCACAAACTCCCCATACAGGGCCTGGCTCAGCAGGTAGCCGAACGTGTAGGGAAAATTATAGAAGGATGCATCCGTGAAGAAAAAGTGGAGCTTGGAAGCCCAGTACCACGGGTCCTCGCCCCCGCGCTCGAGGATGTCCCCAAAGATCTCGCGCTGGGTTTCCACCATGAGCTCGCACAGGCGGCTGACCGCAACAGGGCCGGCCCTGCGCTCCTCGTAGAACCTGCGCTCGAATTCAAAGCGGACGGGGATGTTCAGGAGGAAGGAGGGAACGTGGTTTGTCGCCTGGTCGAGAAGGAAGAGGCGGCGCGCGGGAGGGAGGGATGGATCCGCGAGCAGGCCCTGGGTCAGCAGCTGCTCCGCAAAGGTGGACGCCGTCTCCGCAAGGGTCATGGGGTACTCCTGGGCGCATGGGCGCAGCCCTCCGAGCAGGTGGCTGTGCCATGCGTGCCCCATCTCGTGGGCAAAGGTGCTGACGTCGTTCATCGTGCCGTTGAACGTCATGTACACCCTCTCCTCGCGGATCAGCACGGAGCCGGTGCAGTATCCGCCGGGACGCTTGTTGCCGCGCTTTTCCGACTCGATCCACCTGTGAGAAACCGCCCGCCGCGTGTACGCGTTGAACGCGGGGTAGAGCGCGCCGAAGGCGCGGTCCACCATCGCCAGGCCCTCGTCCCAGGCGATGTCGGCGGTGTCGCGCGGGGCCCTGGGGGCCTCCATGTCGCACCAGGCGAGGGTCTCCCTGCCTTGAAGGCGGGCTCCGACCCGGAGGATGCGGCGCGGCAGCTCGCGGGATTGGGAGATCGCCGAGAACATGGCCTCGACCGTCTCGCGCGACACCCCGTTGCTGTCGAACGGAACCTCCAGGAAACTCGCCTGGCCCCTGCGGCCGTACAGCGTCAGCCGGGTTCCGGCGATCGAGTTCAGGGCGGCGGCCAGCGTGTCGCCCGCGGCCTCCCACACCCGATTGCCGCCCGCAAAGGCGGCCCTGCGCACTTCCGAACCCGGGTTTGCCATCAGGGCCCGGCATTGCGCCATGGGGATGGTCTCGGTCCTGCCGTCGGGCCAGGCCATCGTGAAACTCATCTTGCCGGTGATGGTGTCGTACAGCCGGCTCCACGCATGAAACCCGTCGACGCCGAGGTCGGCGGCCAAGGCCTCCTCGGCCCTGGTCATCTGGTGCGCGGCCTCGCGGCGCAGCCTTTCCAGCCGGTAGGCGGCTCCGTCGAGTTCCGGAAGCGCCGTGAATGCCGCCCAGACGGCCTGCCCCGTCCCGCCCAGGCCGCGAAGGATCTCGATCCTGAGCTTCGCGCACGTTGCCTCGAGGATGGCCAGCTTCGACGTCTCGGATTGGTAGGCCTCGTTTGCCGCGTCGGCGGCGCCGAGGCATGCCAGATAGGAGGCAATATGCCAGATTCGCGCGGACAGGCCCTCCCATGCGTTGAACGACCCCGCCCAGGCGGTGGCGGTGGCGGTGGACAAGGCTGGCTGGCCGGCGGCAAGCACAAGCTGGGCCTCGAGGTTTTTGGCGAGATCGGCCTTGAAGGCTCGGTATTCGACGCCGTCGAACGCCGGAAAATATGAGTCCAGATTCCAAGTCTGGGGGGTGCTCGGCATGGCCGATGAGAAATGGGCTTTATCCTGATAGGCAACTTGTTTCGGGTCCGGAACAAAATGACACAACATGCGGTCGCTGGAATTGCGTATCGGGGCGATTCGATCCAATCTAGGGGCGATCGGCAGCCAGGGCCCTGCCGCATTTCCAGCCTTCATGACCAACCTCCGCATACTCCTTCAGCTCGCCGCATTGGGCGGGGCTGCCGCCGTGTGCGCCCTGGCCGGGGAGACCAACGTCTGGCCGTTCTGGGTTGGCGACACCCCCGACGAGACCCCTCCGCTGACCCAAGGAGGGAATGGCGCCGCCGGGAACGCTTCGTCCTGGACGGCGATCGGACCCTTTTTCTATTCGCAGCCGGCGCCCGAAGGGGAGCGGGTCGGGGGCTTCAGGCCGTTCTACATCAAGCGCACGCTTCCTTCGGGAGGGGTCGATGAGGTCACCGCGCTCTACCCCATCTTTTACTACCGAAGCTACGGAACGACCTATTCGTGGAGCATCTTCAAGCTGATCAACAGGACCGGCAGCAAGGACGGCTCCCTGCCCACGGCAAAAACCGACGACCAGACGCTCGATATTTGGCCGTTCTACTTTTCCCGGAACACGGGCGAGGCTGCGACGAGCTACCATGCGGTGATGCCGATCGAGGGCACGGTGCTGGACCGGTTTGGCTATGACAAACTCTCGTGGACCGCGTTTCCGCTCTATTTCCGGACGGAAAAGCACGGCGCGGTGAAGACTTCCTTCCCCTGGCCGTTCTTGAGCGTCACCGAGGGCACGGAGCACGGGATGGCCGTCTGGCCCATCTTCGGGCGGACGGACGGTCCCGATGACCTGCACCGTGAATTCTTCCTTTGGCCGCTGGGTTGGAACAACTCCCTGGCGCCGGGATTCAACGCGCCGGAGGGTGCGAAGCCGACCCGGGAAGTGGGGTTCCTGCCGTTCTACACCGCCGAGCACGGGACCGGGTTCGACAGCGAAAACTTCGCGTGGCCCTTCTTCGGCTATTCGAGCCGGACCATCCCGTACAAGTACGAGGAGGATCGGTATTTCTGGCCGTTCCTGGTCCAGGGCCGGGGCGACGACCATTACGTGGACCGGTGGGGCCCCTTTTACACTCATTCTGAGATCATGGGCATGGACAAGACCTGGGTGATGTGGCCGCTTTGGAGGCAGGCGAGGTGGACCGACGACGCGGTGCTCCAGACCAAGACCCAGTTTTTCTACTTCCTATACTGGTCGCTCAAGCAGCAGAGCCCAAACAATCCGGCGGTTGCGCCCGCCGAGAAAGTGCACGTCTGGCCGCTGTACGGTTCCTGGGACAACGGCAGGGGACACAGGCAGGTGCAGGTGCTCGACCCCCTCGAGGTTTTTTTCCCCAACAACGACGAGGTGCGCCAAGCCTGGACCCCCCTCTTCGCGGTCTATCGCTACGACGAGCAGGATCCGGAAACATTCCATGGTTCACTACTCTGGAACGGGATCACCTGGGGGAAGGACGCCGCCCGGGGCAGCTCCGAGTTCCACCTTGGGCCTCTCCTGAGCGTGGAACGGCGACCCGACGGGCGGCGCATTTCCCTGGGCAGCGGCCTTGTCGGCCTGAAGCGTCCCGCGGAGGGGTCCGGGTGGCGCCTGTTCTGGTTCGAGTTTTCCAAGAATCACAGTATGGTTAAGACTCCGTAAGCCTCCCATGAAACCACTCACCATCGTTTTCGAAGGCATCGGGAGCGCCGTTCAACTCCTGTTTCGGTCGGCA
>CAZGOX010000082.1:0-9739 GCA_964527955.1 uncultured Opitutaceae bacterium
TACGCGTCGAGGAGGGTGATCAGGATGCAACTGATCCAGCCGGCCCCCAGCAGGAGGCCGCCGACGCGGCCGTCGCCCATGCAGCGCCTCGAGCCGGCAAAGGCAAGGAGTGGAAACATCGCGAGCGGAAGCTGGATCGCGAGGACAACCTGGCTGAGGGTCATCAGGTCGGTGATGCCATTGTTCCCCCGCAGCGCGATGAGCACGATCGCCGGAGCAATCGCGCAGGCCCGCGTGACGAGCCTCCTGATCCAGGGCGAAATCCGCCAGTTCATGAACCCCTCCATCACGACCTGGCCGGCCAGGGTGCCGGTGATCGTGCTGCTCTGGCCGCTCGCCAGCAGGGCGATCGCGAACAGGAAGCTCGCGGCCACCTTGCCGACCAGCGGGGCCAGCGTGACGTAGGCGACCTGGATCCAGTCCGAGCCGGAGTTGAAGGCGATCACCTGCCCCGAGGAGAGGGTCACCTTGTCGTGGCCGAAGAAGACCACGGCGGCAAGGACCAGGATGGCGGCGTTGACGAAAAACGCGACCGAGAGCGCGATCGAGGTGTCCAGCGTGTTGTAGCGGACGGCCTGGCGGATCGACTTCGGGTCCTTCCCGATCCGGCGGGACTGGACCAGGGCCGAGTGGAGGTAGAGGTTGTGGGGCATCACCGTGGCCCCGATGATGCCGATCGCCAGCAGGACCAGGTCGTTGCTCCCGATGAAGGAGTGCAGGTCGGGCGCGAACAGCCAGCGGGCCATCTCCGGAAAGTCCGGCTGCGTCTGGGGAAGGACGAAGATCTCGATGAAGTAGCAGACCCCGATCGTGGAGATCAGCACCAGGACCACGGCCTCGATCAGCCGCATGCCGAATCGCTGCAGGGAAAGGAGGAGCAGCACGTCAAAGGCCGTGATGAGGACCGCCGCGAGGAGGGAAAGCCGGGGAAAGAGCAGGTGCAGCGCAACGGCGCTCCCGAGCACCTCCGCCAGGTCGCAGGCCGCGATGGCGACCTCGCAGCTGAGGTAGTTGGGCCAGCGGGTCCACGCCGGGAGGAAGTCGCGGCAGCACTGCGCCAGGTCCCTGCCCGTGATGATCCCCAGCCTCGCGGAAATGACCTGGAGGAAGATCGCCATCGCGCTCGAGACCGCCACGACCCAGAGCAGCTCGTACTTGAACTGGGCCCCGGCCTGGAGGTCCGTGGCCCAGTTGCCCGGATCCATGTAGCCCACGCTCACGAGCAGGGCCGGCCCGGCAAAGGCCAGGTACTGGCGCCAGGGCCGCGCGGACACCGGCGGCACGGCCACGCTGGCGTGGTATCCGTCGAGCGACACTCTCGACCCGGGGGTCTCGGGAGGCTCGCCCGGAGGCGTCTGCAGCGGGCTGCGGGAATCCATTATTATGGTTTATAGAAATATTGACTTTGAATAGTCAAAACGATTATTCGATTGTCCCCAAAGTCCCCTTGGTATTACCTGTCCTGATGCCGACCAGCACCGTTGAAAATTACCTCAAGGCGATCCTCGTCCGGTCGTCCGCAGAGGGGTCCGTCGTGCCGACCGGCGCGCTGGCCGAGGCGCTCGGCGTGACCCCCGGGACGATCACCACGATGGTGAAGTCCCTCGCGGGCCAGGGGCTGGTCGACCACCTCCCCAGGGAGGGCGTTCGACTGACCCAGGACGGGCGCGCCCATGCGCTGGCCGTCCTGCGCAAGCACAGGCTGGTCGAGGCCTTCCTGGTCCAGGTTCTGAAGATGGACTGGAAGGAGGTCCACGAGGAGGCCGAGACCCTCGAGCACGCGATTTCCGACCGGGTCCTGGACCGGATCGACAGCCTCCTGGGCCACCCCGCGGCCGACCCCCACGGGGATCCCATACCCAGCGTCAAGTCACCCCGGTTCGACCGCGGCAGGCATGTGACGCTTGCGACCTGCCAGCTGGACAAGTTCCACCGGGTCGAGCGCATCCTCGACCAGAGCGCCCCCTTCCTTGAGTACGTCCAGCGGGCGGGACTCAAGCCCGGGGCCAGGGTCCGGGTGCTGGATCGAAACCACACCAGCGGCGTGATGCTTTGCAATCTGCGCACGGGCGAGGCCACGCTGGGTCTTCCGGAGGCCGCCAAGATTGAGGTGACAGTTGCCTGACAGGGTGTTGCAACTTCGGTCGTTCGGGGCGTAGTTCCTGCTGACCTCCGTCCTTCGAGCATTGGGTCAACAACATGGGAAACCAACTTCCTCAGGAATTGAAGCTGACCGTCCGGGTGGGATGCCTCCTTCGCTACACGGCCAAGGCCGACACGACGCTGCTCCTGAACCTGAGGCCGCGGGCGGATCCGGGCCAGTCCGTGGAACAGGAGAGGATCGTGTTTGGCGACAGCCTGTCGTCCGAGCAGTTCCTGGATGCCTTCGGCAACAGGATCGATCGCGTCGTCCTGAGGCCGGGTTCCCACGACATCAGGCACGACGCCCTCGTGCGGGTGCGCGCCGTCCCGGACGTCAATGACCATGGCGGCGGCGCCCAGCTGCCGACCGAGTCCCTGCCAGGCTACGCCCTGCGCTACACGCTCCCCAGCCGCTACTGCGACTCGGACAAGCTCCTGAACCTGGCCTGGGAGAAGTTCCGGGACTTTGCTCCGGGCCAGCAGCGGGTGCAGGCGATCTGCGACTGGGTGCACAACAACATCGAGTACCGCTTCGGCTCGGGCCGCCCGGACATATCGGCCTCGGAGGTGATCGCGCGCGGCTACGGGGTTTGCCGCGACTTCTCCCACGTGGTGATCGCGCTGTGCCGGGCCTTCAACCTGCCCGCCCGCTATGTGACCGGCCACCTGCCGGACATCGGATGGGTCGATCCGGGATCCCCGATGGATTTTCATGCCTATGTCGAGGTCTACCTGGGCGGGGCTTGGTGCGCCTATGACGCCCGGTACAACGCCCCCCGGATCGGCCGGGTGAAGCTGGCCAGCGGGCTGGACGCGGTGGACGGCGCGTTTTCCACGATCTACGGCGCCGCGGACCTCTCCTTTTTCGACGTCTGGGCCTACCAGGTGCCCCACGGCTCGGTTTCCGTCGGCGACCCGGTGGATCTGTCAAAGAGGCTCGACGGCTCCTTTCTCGTGACGGTCGGCTGAGCGATAGACCTAAACTTTGCACGCTCTTGTGCCGATGGTCTGGGCGCATGCCTGCTGCCGCACCGTCCCGTGAGGCCATCCTTCGCGTGGCCCAAAAGCTGCCAACAACGCCCGCCGTACTCGGCAAGCTCCAGCGCATGCTGGCCAATTCGGACTCCGACTTGCAGGACATCTGCGCCCTTCTCAAGCGCGACCTCGCCCTTTCAGTCCGGATCCTGCGGATCAGCAACAGCCCCTTCTACGGGTCAGCCTCGCCGCGCACGTCCATGGAGGACGCCGTGGGCTGCGTCGGCTACAATGAGATCTACAAGGTGGTGGGCCTGACCGTCGCGTCCCAGATCGTCAGCGCCGACCTGCACTACTACGGGTACAAGGCGGACAAGCTCTGGGACAGCTTCCTCTGTAGCGCCCTCGCGATGGAGTCGATCGCACAGTATGTCGGCCTGAACCCGCGGTCGTCCTATACGATCGGTTTGATGCGCTCGATAGGAAAGATCGTCCTCGACCGGCTTGCCTACGAGGAACGGCCCACCCCGAAGCCGTTCTTGCCGGGGACGGAGCCGCTCATCGAGTGGGAGGTGAGGAACTTCGGATGCGACAACGCGGCCATCGCCGCGGTCCTCCTCAAGGGCTGGAACTTCTCGGGGGAAACCAGGGCCGCGGTGCGCCAGCACTATCGCCCGGAGAGCGAGCCCATGGGCGGAATCTCGGCCTTTGCACTCAACATCGCGGGCCGGATCACGCAGGATCTCGGCTATGGCCTCGAGGGCGAGGAACCGTGCTGGGAGGGGCTTGAGGCCAAGCTCGAGCACGCGAAACTCAACGAGGTCGAGTACAAGATGTGCGTCGAGGAAACCAAGACGGCCCTCGACAACGTGCGCCAGATCGTGTTCGGAGCGCCGGCGATCGCCAAGGCGGGCTAGCAGGGCCCCCTGCGCCACTCCTTGTCGTTCGCGCGGCCCAGATGGGCCGCCCGGGCGACCTGCCGCTCATCGGCCCTCCGGGCCCAGCCCGCAAGGTCCGCTGCTGAAATCGCTGCCGCCCCAAGCCCCTCGATCGCCGCGCGCACGCCCCGGTCGCCGGTTGCGACGAGGCACCGTTCCGGAGCCTTGGACTGCCTCACAAGCTGGACAATGATCTCGTCGGCCGTGGTGCCCGCCGGTGTGTGCAGGTGCGCAAAGGTCGCCTGCCCTGAGGGAAGTTCCGCGGCCAGTTTGTCGCCGCTGCCGTCGAAGACCAGGGTCACGCGCACGTGCTCGATGTCGTGAAGCGGCGCAACCGCGAGGGAGACGCGGGAACGGGCGGCGTTGCGGTCCCTCGCCAGAAGTGTGCGCAACTCCGGCCACGCGTGCATGATGTTCGAGCCGTCGACGAGCAGGTGGCGTTTGTTTGGGTCGTTCACGGGGCCGCGGGAATTATTCAAAATTTCCGGGAACAACACCGCGAAAAAGAGAAGGATGCCTGCAACCGTTTCATTATCAGCGTGTTGGTGCAGACGCTTTCGGGGGCGCCCGACCGCCGGCCGCCCCTTCCCCATTTCTGCGCAGCCCGCTCCCGGAACAGATGGGAGGGGAGGAACCTCACAGAGGCACCACACCAACAAGACGAATGAATCCAAAAATACTTCTGCTGATGCTTCCGGTCGGCGCCGGGTTGAACGCCGCGGGGAATGTCGCCTCGCCTCCCCCGGTCGCCGATTTCCTCTATGCCATCCGCCAGGTCGAGTCCGGGGACAGGTACGACTGTCCCAAAGGTCGGGGCGGTGAAGTCGGCCCGTACCAGTTTCGCCCCGAAGTCTGGCGCCATTATACCGACGCACCTGCGTCCGAGGCCGGAACGAAAGCGTCCGACGCAGTTGCCGTGCGGCACTTCATCAAGATCGTCCGCCAGCTTGTTTCCCACGGGATCTCTGCAACCGCGTGGAACATCGCGGCCGCGTGGAACAGCGGGACGCACGCAGTGCTCTCCGGCCGGATTCCTCGCGCGACCCGGGACTATGCCACGCGTGTCGACAACCTGACCCAGTATGCGGCAAGCCTCCGAAGCGAGGGCAATCCCGTCCCCGACATGTCGCTCGCCGTCGGCGGTTGACTTCGCTCCGGTGATGGATTGGCTTCGCCCGGCCCCGGATTCCCCTCCGGAGGCCTTTGAATGAAAACCCTGTTGCTTGCATTCCTGTCCGCTGCCATCGCATCCGCAACCCCCGTGGCCGACCATCTCGGCCTTCAGCTCTGGAGCCTCAGGCTGACGAAGATGCGGGCGGGCTGGAGCCCGGTGCTGGACCAGTCGCGGGCGCTCGGGTTCACCTACGTCGAGGGCGGCGTCCTTGACAGCGGCGTGACCCCCGAGGCGTACAACGCCAAGCTCGCGTCGCTGGGCCTCAAGATGCTCAGCATGCACATCGGGTACGATCAGCTTGCAGCCAACCTGCCCGCGATGGTGGCCCAGGCGAGGGCCCTTGGGGTCCATTACGTGATCACGCCGTGGATTCCGCACGGGACCGGCGATTTTACGCTGGAACAGGCGCAGAAGGCGGCAGCGGACTTCAATACCTGGGGAGCGGCGTTCAAGGCGGCGGGAATCCGGTACGGCTACCATCCCCACGGATACGAGTTCCGACCCGATGCAAATGGCGACACCCTCTTCGACGTGATCGTGCGCTCCACCCAGCCCGAGCTCGTCTGCTTCGAGATGGATGTCTTCTGGGCGACCCATGGCGGACAGGATCCCGTCCGCCTCCTTGAGAAGTATCCGGACCGCTGGAAGATGATGCACGTCAAGGATATCAGGAAAGGGGCGCCCACGGGGATCTATACTGGCAAGGCGCCCGCCACGGATGATGTTCCCGTCGGCACAGGCCAGGTCGCCTGGCCCTCCGTGTTCAAGGTCGCGCAGGCCATTGGCGTCCAATGGTACTTCATCGAGGACGAGTCGGTCTCCCCCGCCGAGGACATCCCGTTGAGTGCGGCCTACGTCAAGTCGCTGAAGCTCTGATACCGGCTTTCGCCCCACCCCACTACCCCGCATGAATCCCTCCCGTCTCTTCACGGCGAGTCGCATCGCGCTTGTCGTCACAGCCATGTCCTTCGCCATCCGCGGCGGAGCGGCGGCCTCCTGGGCCGCCCAATTCCATTTGTCCAACTACCAGGTGGGGTTGATCGACGGGACGGCATTTTGGGGCTTCACGTTGGCGGTGGTCATCGGCGGACCTCTGTGCGATGCGCTCGGGATGAGGCGGATCCTCGGCGTGGCCTTCGCGGGCCACCTCGCCGGGATCCTGCTTACGGTGCTCGCATGGAACTTCGCGAGCCTGTACGTGGGGACCCTGCTGTTCGGGATCGCGAACGGGTCGGTCGAGGCGGCCTGCAACCCGCTGATCACGACCCTGTATCCGACAGAGAAGACGACCAGGCTGAACCACTTCCACGTGTGGTTCCCGGGAGGAATCGTCATTGGAAGCCTCGTCGCCTACTTCCTGTCGGCGATCGGGCTCGGCTGGCAGGTTCACTTCGCGAGCATGCTTGTTCCGCTTGCGATTTACGGCCTGCTATTTCGCGGGCAGTCCTTTCCCCAGACCGAGCGCGTGCAGAAGGGCGTGTCTGCCGGCGGAATGTTCCTGGCCTGCCTGAACCCCTGGTTCCTGCTCATGGTCGTCTGCATGCTCCTGACGGCCTCCACGGAATTCGGGCCGGAGCAGTGGATTCCGAATATCCTCACGAACGCAGGAGTGCCGGGCCTGCTGGTGCTCGCCTGGATCACCGGCCTGATGGCGGTCGGCCGCCAGTGCGCCGGCCCCTTCGTGCACCGCCTGTCGCCCTTGGGCACGCTGCTCGCGAGCTCGGCCCTGAGCATAGCGGGCCTCTACTCGATGAGCCACTCGTCCGGGGCCCTCCTTTATGTGGGGGCAACCGTCTTCGCGCTCGGCGTGTGCTTCTTCTGGCCCACCATGCTTGGCTACACGAATGAGAACTTCCCGAAAACCGGGGCGCTTGGACTCGCCATCATGGGCGGGGCGGGAATGCTCAGCTCGAGCTGGGTTCTTCCCAGGATCGGGCACTACTACGACAAGGGGATAACCCTGCGGACACCCGCGGGCTACTCAGCGGAGGTGCTGAAGTCGGCCGTTCCGAGGTCGGACCTCGCCGCAATCTGGAGTAAGATCCAAGCGGACGCGGGTCTTCACATCCTGGGACAGGTCGCGATCCTGCCTGTAATCCTTTTCGGAATATTCCTGTTCCTCCTGATCTTCCGCCGCCAGCACAAGGGATCGTTCAACTGAGGAGGCAGGGTCCGTCGTAGGTCAGCGAGCTTGCTCGCGCTCCGGGAAGGCGCGAGCAAGCTCGCTGACCTACGAGGGTCGAATGGCCCGGACGCCCGGGCCGGGCGTCCCTGCCTCCAAACGCGGACAGAGCCGCGCGTCCCTGCCTCGATCTGGGCGTTCCGAACCCGGGACGGTTCTGAGCCTGATCTACAACTTATCCGAATTGCTGACGAAGGCGAGGGTCTGGCTGTCGGGCGACCAGGAGTTCACATTGATCGTCCCCTGCCCGCCGTAGAGGTAGGCGATCACCTGCGGCTTCTCGTCGCTGGCGATCGGGATCTGGCGCAGGTACACGGGCTGATAGAAGGGGTGCGAGCCGGCCGGGACATCCAGTCCAAAGCTGATGAACACGATCGACTTTCCGTTCGGGGACACATGGGGGAACCAGTTGTTGAACTCGTCGAAGGTGACCTGCTCCTGGTCCCTGCCGTCCGGCCGCATCCTCCAGACCTGCATCCGCCCCGTCCTGTCCGAATTGAAATAGATCCAGCTGCCATCCGGGGTATACTCCGATCCATCGTCGAGCAGGCCCTTGGTCGTCGTCAGCCGCTCCTCGGGCCCGCCCGAGGCGGGGACGCGGTAGATGTTGTAGTCGCCGTTGCGCGCTCCGGTGAAGGCCAGGTACTTGCCGTCGGGCGACCAGCCGTGCAGGTAGGAGGGGCCGGTTGGCGTGATCCGGACAGGGGTTCCTCCGCCCACCGGCAGCGTATAGATGAGCGAGGCATTGCCCGGTTCATTTGCGTGGCTGCTGATGCCGAGCCACTTCCCGTCGAGGGAAAGCGCATGGTCATTGTTGCAGTGGATCGCAGCTCCGGTGTCGATCACGCTCGGCTGGCCGGAGGCGAGATCGAAGCGGTACATCCGCCCGTTGCGGTTGTAGAGCAGCGCCTTTCCATCCGGCGTCCAGTTCGGGGCCTGAAGCGAGTCGTCGGTGTGGTAGATCACCTTCCGGGCGCCCGAGATCGTATCGAGAAGCTCCAGGTCGCTGCCGAGGTAATCGCGGTAGGGAACGAGACTTGCCGGCGCGCGGCGGGAGATCCTCACATTGCTGAATGCAACCTTCTCCACCGCGTCATTGTTGTGGGCGCACACGTAGATGCCGACATAGACCTCGTCGCCCAGGTCCAAATCCGAGAGCTGCTTGGTCGTGTAGGTGTCCCCAAACCTGGCCGCCGACATGAAGTACGTCCCGCCGCGCCTCTCGAGCTGGATCACATTCGGGGCCTTGAGCGTGAAGGCGTCCGACTCCGTCGTGGCGCCGAGGGTCCTCCGGTACTGGAGCGCCGCCAGGCCGTTGCCGTGGCGGCAGGCGTTCACATGGGGCGAGCGTGGATCGAGGCTCGAGCGGACGATGATGCCCGCCTTCCGGTGGGCCTCCTTGCTCTCGCCCACGAAGTCGACCGTCGCCTGGACGATAAAGTCGCCCTTCATCTTCCTCCACACGTAGTGGAACTCGTCGTGGTCGACCCACATGTTGGTTCCTGAGGCCTGGACGACGAACTCCTGCCGGTCGGGGTCATAGCAGGCGGCGCCCGGCGTCTTCACTCCGCCGATGTCGGCCTGGCCGTCGAACTGGCCCAGCGAGGCGGGCTCAGCGGCTCCGGCCGCCACAATCGAGCCGAGGGTTGGAACCAGCGCACACCAAAGCGTGCGAAACAGGGGTAGGTTGTGCACGGGCGGAGCGTAGCGATGGGCCCTGCCCGGGCAAGAGTTCTTGCGGGCCTTCTCCCCGCGCAGCAGGCTCATCCCATGGAAACCATGGAGACCAAGGCCCCGGAACCCATCAAGAGGAACATCGCGCTCGTCGCCCACGACCACCTGAAACGGGACATGGCGGAATGGGCGAGATTCAACCGCGGAACGCTCTCGCGGCACACGCTTTTCGCCACGGGGACCACGGGCAAGCTCCTGGAGAAGGAACTCGGCATCCCGGTGATCCGGATGCAGAGCGGCCCCCTCGGCGGCGACCAGCAGCTGGGGGCCATGATCTCGGAGGGCAAGATCGACGCGCTGATCTTTTTCTGGGATCCCCTGGCGCCCCTGCCGCACGACCCGGACGTGAAGGCGCTGCTGCGTCTCGCCGTGGTCTGGAACATCCCGTGCGCCTGCAACCGGGCTACGGCGGACTTCATGATCTCCTCGCCCCTTCTCGAGAACAACTACGAGCGGAAGATCCCCGACTATTCCAGCTACCTGTCGAGGTCGTTTGGCAAGCGGCCCTCCAAGGAGGCGAACGTCTGAATAAGGGGTCAGGTTGCGTATTTTGACCTGCGCAGCGCAGGTCAAAATACGCAACCTGACCCCTTT
>CAZGOX010000083.1:0-9712 GCA_964527955.1 uncultured Opitutaceae bacterium
CGCTTCCGCGGCCAAGCCGCACACGACAATGGCGAGCAGGGTTTTCATCGTAAGTGGTAAGGGAGTGCGGGGAAGGTTGTCAGTGGGAGTCGGCCGCTGCAATCGTTGCCTCCCTGCTCGGCTTGGCCGGCCGGCCGGCGATCAGGATAACCGGGAGGCAGCAAAGGCAGATCATGCCCACGAGATGGTACGCGTCGAGATAGCTCAGGAGGCTGGCCTGCCTCTCCACCGAGAGATCCAGGAGGGCGAGGGCCCGCCTTGGGGCCTCCCACGGCGTCGCGCCGTGGGCCTGCAACCCCAGGCTGAACATCCGCAGCCTGCCGGTCGTGGCGGGATGGCCCGCAGCCAGGTACGAGACCAGCGTGGACCTGTGCTGCGCCAGGCGGTGGTCAAGGAACGTGTTGATGAAGGCGATCCCGAAGGAGCCCCCCACCTGGCGCATCATGTTGTTGAGGGCCACCCCCTGGGGAATGTCCCGCATCGGCAGGCCAGACACCGCAACCTGCGTCAGCGGCACCGCCATCATGCTCAGGCCGATCGCGCGGAGGATGATGGGCCAGAAAAAATCGCGGGCGCCCGCCCCCAGGTTGAGGTTGCCCAGCATGAAGGCGAAGAGCGCCACGATCGCGAAGCCGCAGACGACGAACAGTTGGGGCGACACCCCGCGGCCTATTGCCTGCCCGATCAGGGGAAGGATCACGATCGCCACGCCGGCGCCGGGGAGAAACAGCATGCCTGTCTCCAGCGCGTCAAAGCCCAGCAGCCTCTGTACAAAGATCGGCACGATGAACACCGTCGAGAACAGCGCAAACCCCAGCACGAAGGTCAGCATGGCCGCCGCGGCCAGGCTCCGGCTGCGCAGGACCCTCAGGTCGACCACGGGGTGCTCGGCCAGGAATTCCCAGATCACAAAGGCGGTGAGGCTGACCACGGCCACAACGGCCAGCACGGTTATGTAGCGGGTGGAGAACCAGTCCTCCGTCTCGCCGCGCTCCAGGACGACCTGCAGGGAACCGAGCCCCGCGACCAGGAGAAGGATCCCGGCCCAGTCGATCTTGTCCGCCCGGCGCGCACTGGCCGGCTCGCGCACGTACAGCCAGGACAGCACCGCAGCGCCAAGGCCGATCGGAAGGTTGACATAGAAGATCCAGGGCCACGAGTAGCCGTCGATGATCCAGCCCCCCACGGTCGGGCCGATGGTGGGGCCGATGAACACGCCGACGCCAAACAGCGCGGCGGCGAGACCCCGTTGCCTCACGGGAAACGTCTCAAAGAGTATGGCCTGGGACGTCGAAAGAAGGGCCCCGCCCCCGATGCCCTGCACGAACCGGAAAGCCACGAGTTCCCAGATGGTGTGGGCCTGCCCGCAGGCCATGGAGGCTGCCGTGAAGAGCAGGATCGAGCCGATGTAGTAGCGGCGCCGCCCGAAACGCGCCGCCAGGAAACTCGTCATCGGTATGATGATGACGTTGGCGATGGCGTAGGAAGTGATGACCCAGGCGACGTCCTCCAGGGTCGCGCCGAGGTTGCCGCTCATGTCGGACAGCGCCACGTTGACGATCGAGGTGTCGATCAGCTCGATGATCGTCGCGCTGATCACCGTGAAGGTGATGATGATCTTCCGAAAGCCCTGCTCGGCCATCGCTACTCCTTGATGCCCACGATGGCGTCCACGCTCATCCCCGGCCTGAGCAGCCCGTGCCCGTCCGGGCTCGCGTCCAGCACGATCTTTACCGGGATGCGCTGGGTCACCTTGACATAATTCCCCGTGGCGTTGTCGGGCGGCAGCAGGGCGAAACGGGCTCCGGTCGCGCCGGCGATGGAATCCACCCTGCCGTGGAATACCCTCCCGGGGTAGCTGTCCGCGGTGAAGGTCGCGGCTTGCCCCGCGCGGATGTGGGTGAGCTGGGTCTCCTTGAAATTGGCGACGACCCAGACACCGGTGTCGGACGCGATGGAAAGGAGCGTCTGGCCGGCCTGCACCAGCTGGCCGGGCTCGACGTCCTTGTGCGCAACGAGCCCGGAAATCGGCGCCGTGACCGTCGCGAAGGACCGCCGAAGCCTCGCCATGTCGAGGGCCGCGTGCTGCTGCGCCAGTTGCGCCCGGGCGGCCGCCACCTTTGCCGCCGCCACGCCGGTCTGCGAGTCCGCGGCGTCGGTCTCCCTGGCCGCCATCGCCAGCTGCGCATCAGCCGCGTCTGCGGCCGCGCGGGAATCGCTCCGTTGCCGATCGGTGATCGCACCCCCGGAATACAGCCCCCTGTCCTGGGCGTAGTCCGCGGCGGCCTTCTCGCGTTGCACCCGGACCGTTTCAATATTGGCCTTCGCCACCAACACGGTGGCCCGGGCGGCGTCGAGCGACGCCTGGGCCGCCGCCAGCCCGGCCTCCGCGGTCCGGACGGCCGTCACGGCCTCGCTGACGCGCACATCCAGCTCGTCCGGGTCGATCTCAACCAGGGGCTGCCCGGCCGCAACCCGCTCATTGTCGACCACCAGCACGCGGGCCACGTAGCCGGACGTCCTCGGCAGGACCGGGCTGATGTCCCCTTCCACCTGGGCGTCGTCGGTCTCCTCGTGCGAGAAGACAAACCCGAAGTACCGGACCCCTGCGATCGTTGCGGCCGCAAGGACCGCGACCGCAACGGAAAGGACCAGGGGACGCCGGGCAAACCGGATGGCCTGGGTGGCGGTGGACCGAGCCGAGGCGTTCGAGTGGGGCTCTGTGGTGGACATCTGCTTCATGCGGACCCTCAAGTCTGCCGGTACTTCCCAAACAGTCAAAGCCGTTGGATAATTGGTACTGGGTGCATTTGGACAAGCTGACTCAGGCATGCGTTTCGAGGTAGGGACGGGCGGCCCGCCCGTCCGGGAACTGCGAATGACTCCGATGTTTGCCCGGACGCCCGGGCCGGGCGTCCCTACCCGGTTTCAGTCAAATGCACCCAGTACCGGATGGTTTAACACGGCGGTAGGGATTTCCGGAACATTTCGGTCGCGCCTTGCGGCGCGTGCGGGGGTACATTCCAACCTCGAAATGCGCATTCTCCACCTAGAGGACAACCAGGGCGATGCAGAGTCCGCGAAGCTGCGGATCCTGGCTGCCTGGCCGGAGGCCGAGATCCTCGTGTGCGCGGATACCTCCAAGGTCGGGTTGATCCTGCTCAGGTCGGCCAGCTTTGACATCGTTCTCTCGGAGCTTGATGTGGGCGGCGCAAGCGGCCTGGCGGCCCTTGGGCTGGTTCGGCAGATGTCCCCGGATACGCCGCTGATCTTCCTTGCGACCGCGTTCGACGAGGGTTCCGCGGACAAGGCCCTGGCGGCCGGGGCGGCCGAATGCGTCTTCAAGGACCGGATGCAGTTCCTGGTCCCCGCGATCCGGAAGGCGCTGGCCCACCGGGACGAGCGGCACCACGCCCGCCAGACCGAGACGCGGTGTTCGTCCCAGACCGAAATGCTCGAGCAGGCGCTCGATGTCATCATCGTGGAGGAGCCGAACGGAAGGATCAGCTTCTGGAACAGGGCGGCCGAGCAGGTGCTCGGCTGGCAGGCCCGCGAAGTGATCGGCAGGAGGCTCAAGTCGTTCGCGGGCGCCGAGGTTTCCTCCACCCTGTTCGCGGCCACCCGGGCCACCAGTGAAAAGGGTGAGTGGCGCGGGGAGGTCGTCCTGACCGCGAAGAACGGGCGCCCGGTGACCTTCGATTTCCGGCGCACCCTTGTCCGCGACAAGGACGGGCGGCCGCTGGCACAGCTCAGCATCGGCCACGACCTTTCCGAGAGGCGCCAGCTCGAGGAGCAGCTCTTCCGCGCCCAGCGGATGGAGAGCATCAGCCTTTTGGCAGCGGGCATCGCGCACGACCTGAACAACGTCCTGACGCCGATCATCATGGCCCTTGGGCTGCTCAAGCACGACCTCAAGGAGCCCGGACATGTTCGGATCATGGGCACCCTTGAAAAAAGCGCGGACCGCGGCGCCAGCCTCGTCCGCCAGCTTCTCTCGTTCATGCAGGGGACGACCTCCACGGCGCAGGCGTTCCACGTCACCGAGGCGATCCGGGAGATCGGCTCGGTGATCCGGGACACGTTTCCCCCTTCCATCGAGCTGACCGAGCGGATCCAGGACGGGCTTTGGCTGGTCAAGGCCCAGGGCACGCACATGCATCAGGTGCTGCTCAACCTCGCCGTGAATGCCCGGGATGCAATGCCCGAGGGGGGAAGCCTGACCGTGTCGGCCGAGAACGTCACCCTCCCGGAGAAGGGTTCCGGCATTGTCCAGGCGGGCCGCAGCGGGGATTTCGTGATGATCTCGGTCGCGGACACCGGCACCGGAATCCGCCCGGAGGACCGGGAAAGGATTTGGGAGCCCTTCTTCACGACCAAGCCCGAGGGCATGGGCACGGGGCTTGGCCTGCCGACCGTCCGGGGCATCGTCACCCGGTACAAGGGTTTCGTGGACCTTGAGTCGGAGTCCGGGCGCGGAACCTGTTTCCGCGTCTACCTCCCCGCCGTCACGGAGGCCGTCGAGGCCGGCGCGGCGCGGGAACCCGTCCTGCGGGACAAGGGAAACGGCGAGAGCGTGCTTGTGATCGACGGCAGCCGGGATGTCCTCGACCTGACCGCAACGGTGCTCAACCGCTATGGGTATTCGACCTCGACGGCGGTCGACGGGCTTGAGGGCGCGGCCCTGATGCAGAAATCGAGAACCCCGTTTTCCGTCGTGGTCTCCGATCTCCAGGCGCCGAGCCTTTCCGGCCGGCGGCTGGGCCTGGCCCTGCGCAAGTTGAACCCGGAGCTTCGCCTGGTGTTCATGGGGTCCGACGCCTCGCTGGAGGAGAGCGCCGACATGAGGGAGCTTGGCGCCCAGTTCCTGGCAAAGCCCTTCCAGCCGGCCGAGCTTCTGTGCGCCGTGATGTCCGCGCTGAAGCAGGGCGAGCATGTGGAAGCCGTCTAGGGTAGGCGCCGGGATCGCGGCAAAAGCCGCCCGCGGCCTTGCACTTTTGGGGAGAGGCGCAAGAGTGTCGCGGATGCGGATTCTTGTCGTCGAGGACCAGGAGTTGTTTCGCGAAATGCTCGTGAAGGCATGTCGCGAGAGCGGCTTCCCCGTGGTCGCCGAGGCCGCCGACGGCCTGGCCGCGGTGGATTTGGTGAAATCCAAGAAGCCGGACCTCCTGTTGCTGGACATCGAGCTGCCGAAGGCGGACGGCTTCGCCGTCATCGAGGCCGCGCGCCTGGTCCGCCCCAAGGCGAAGTTTGTCGTGGTGTCGTCGATCTGCAACGCGTTCACCGTGTACAGGCTGGAGCGGGCGCGCGTCCAGGGCTTCATCGACAAGAACACCGGGGCTGTCGCCATGGTGAAGCGGGCGCTAGAGGACGTCGAGCGGGGGGGCTCCTTTTTCTCGGAGACCTTTGAGGCCGCGCGGCGGGCCCGCTGGGAGGACTTTCAATCGTTTGACCGCACGCTGTCCGCCCGCCAAGTGGAGGTCCTTCGGATGATCGGGGACCTTCGCTCGGACCAGGAGATCGCGGCGGCCCTGGGCATCTCAACCGACATGGTCGAGAAGCACCGCGCGAACATCGGCCACCGGATCGGGACGACGACCCGGATCGAGATGGAGCGCTGGGCCCAGGAAAAGGGGTTCACTACATCCCTGGTCCGCCCCCATTGAGTTCCTCGATGAGGTGGTCGGCGGCTTCCCTGACCTGGTGCGCGAGCTTGGCGAGCTCTTCCGGGTCCCCGTGCTGCGCCGCCGCGGTGACGGCGCTTGCCAGGTCGGCCAGGGCCTGGGAATCCACATATTTTGCCATGCCAAGGATTGCATGCGCCTTTGCACGGACGGCGGCCAGGTCGGCGGAGGCCACGGCCTCCTCCAGTTCCGCCACGGACGCCCGGAGGGTCGTCGCGTAGCGCTCAATTTGGTGCGAGAGCGGACTGCCCGAGCCCTTGGCCAGGAACTCGAGCATGCTTGTGTTGACGGACTTCTTGGCCCCGGACGGACGGGACAGCTGGAGGGAGGGCGCCGGCCGGAAGCCGACGCCGGCCTCCCGCAGGATCAGGGACAGCTTCTCCGGCGTGAGCGGCTTGCCGGCAAAGTAGTCCATTCCCGCGGCGAGGCAGCGGTCCCTGTCCTCCGTCGTGCTGTAGGCGCTCACGCAGACGATCAGCGTGTGGGCCCGGTTCTCCTCGATCTGCCGCATCTTCTGGGCGACCGTGATGCCGTCGACATCCGGCAGGTGCCGGTCGAGGAGGATGAGGTCGTAGTGGCGGTCCTGGAAAAGGCCCAGGGCCTCGCTTCCGTCGCGGGCCCGGTCGCAGACGGTGATGCCCAGGTGCGCGAGGACCGCGGTGAAGGCCCACGTGTTATAGTCGGCGTCCTCCACGATCAGCGCCCGCGCGATGCTGAAGATCGAGCGCACCTCGGGCTTGGGCGCGTCCGTCGCGATCAGGGGGAGGCGCAGGAAAAAGCGGGCTCCGACGCCCTTGGCTCCCTCCACCCCCACACTGCCTCCCATGAGGTCCGCCAGGCGGCGGCACAGGGCCAGCCCCAGGCCGGTGCCCGACGAGTTCATCGTGGAGTTGTCCGCAAGGCGCGTGAAGTTGATGAAAAGGGAATCCTTCTCCTCCTCGGAAAATCCCGGGCCATGGTCCTGAACGGAACACTCGAGCACGTTCGGCGACTGCGGCGAGATCCCCGCCCTGAGGAGGATCCGCCCCGGCGCGTAGCGGATGGCATTGGTCATGTAGTTGAGGAGGATTTCCTCGAGCCGGTGCGCATCGACCATCACGTACGCCGGCAATCCCGGGTCCACCTGGATCTCGATCATGGAATCGCTTGCCGCGGCCCTCGCGGCAAGGGACGTCGCGATCGACTCCAGGAGTCCCTGGAGCGAGCAGGCGACGGGCTTGAGATCGACCTTGCCCGCCTCGATCCGTGAAAAGTCGAGGACGTCGTCAATGAGCGAGGTCAGCTGCTGGGCGCAGGCGTCGAGGGCCTCAAGCAGCTCGCGCTGCCTCTCTCCGAGCACGGTGTCGTTCAGGGCGACCGTGAGCCCAACGATGCCGTTCAGGGGGTTGCGGATGTTGTGGGAGACTCGGGCGATGAATTCGCTCTTCGCCGCGTTTGCCCGGTCCGCCTGCTCGGTCCGGCGCTTCACCATCACCTCCAGCTCGGCGGCCCTCCTCCTCAGGTTGCGGACGCGGAACAGGTGGCTCGCAAAGAAAAGCCCCACCGCAGCCACCGCGAAGAGCGCCTCGAAGGGCAGCGTGCGCCACCACGGGGCACGTATGACGAAGGCGAAGCTGGAGGCCTGGCTCGCCTCGCCGGCCTCATCCAGCGTGCGTATGCGCACGACGTAGGATCCGTCCCGAAGGCCCGTGAGTTCGCGCTCGGACCTTGCATCGAAGGACGTCCAGTTGGTGTCGATCCCATCGATCAGGATCTGGGGCTCCACGGCCGGCCGCCTTTCAAAGGTCGGCACCGCCACCCGGACCAGCACCTTCCGCGTCGAATACGGGAGAGGCCCCGTGATCGCCTGGAAGGTCGCGTCATCGCCGCTTTGCGCCAGCACGTGGACAATCGGCGCGGGCGGTGGAACGGGCGAGTCCGACGCTTTGGCGTCGATGCGGAGGATGCCGCCCGAACCCGCTATATAGAGGGTGTCGCCGCGGGGGTTCGGCTGGGCGCATATGGCCGCCGGAATGCCCACCTTCCAGAGACCGTCGACGGAGTGCGGGCGCCAAACGGCCGTGTTTCCGTCGTTGGTCACCGACACCACGACCGCCGGGCGGTCTCCGACTGGCGGGTGAACAATCCAGATCGCGCCGCTCGGGTCGGCAAGGGAGACGCCGTCAAGCCCGATGCTTTCCACCGAACGATTCGGCCAATTCATGATCGGCTTCAAGACGCCTCCATGGGCCGGCAGGAACCATGCCTGGGTGCCGGCAAAGACGTACATCGACTTGTCCGGGTTTGCCCGGACATCCCCGAAACCGCTGTCCGGGATCGCAGGGAACAACCGGTTGGCGGGCTGGCAATCAGGCTTCGATGACGCCGGGTCCGAGACGACCCATATGCCCGCAGTGTTGGTGCCGATCCAAAGGCGGCCTTGGGCGTCCTGCGCCATGGCCACGGGGAAATCGGCCAGCTTCGGGCAAATTTCCCGGACGGCGGAGGTTGCGCAATTCAGGTCGAAGATTCCAATGCCGATTGAGACGAAAACATGGCCGGGCTCCCTCGACGGCGCAACCGACAGGATATCGCGAGGGGAAGACAATATGCGCCGGGATCCGTTGGGGCCCGCGAAATCAACGCCCTGTCGTTGTCCCACCAGGATCCCATCCCCAAACGGGGCAAGACTCGAAATATTGCTCTCGGGAGGCAATACGACCGGAGTCGAGCGAAGGACTGGAGCAGTGGCCCCGAATCTAAATATGTTGGTAGACGTCGCCGCATAGGCCTGGTCCTTGTTGGCAACCAGAACAAAAAAGGGATCAGCCGTGGGAGACGACGCGCGATCAAAGAATCTCCCGCCGGACGAAAGATCCACCCGAAATACATGAGCGGTCGATGTGGCCCAGATCCCTCCCTCACGGTCACCGGAAAGTGAAAAAATTTCATTTGTGGGCAGGCCGGCCGATGCCTTGTCGAGTATCTGCTGGAGGCTGCCGTCTGCGCCGACGATCGCTATGCCTCCCTTCAGCGTTCCGAGCGCGACTTCATTGTTGGCGATTGAAACCGCACTTGTGAGCGTGTTGGCGCGCAGGAACGACCCGGCCGCTTGGCCGATTGGACGACTTTGAACCCCGTCCCACGCAAAGAGGCCCCCAGAAGTGACCAACATCCAATCCAATCCGATTCGACCGATCCAGATCACTCGGTCTCCGTTGAGCTTGGATTCCGGTATCGCCAACTTGAACTCACCTTGATCGTACCGGTAGGTGCCCGTGACGCCATCGTCGACAAAAACGGTCCCGTCAAAGCGCATCGCGCTCAGCCTGGTCTTGTTTGGGAAGCTCCACCCCCGCATGGACTGGCCGTCCCACCTGAAGACCCGATCCTGGGTCACGAACAAGGCTCCATCGCCTGCGGCAAACGCGAACCAGCAGTCCCCGAAATTCCGCAGGGTTTCGGGCAACATCGAGACAAGGGAGTGGAATTCCCAAGTCCCGTCCCGGCGTTCGTCAAACCATCCGACTTCGTTGGTCGCGCCGGCCCACAAACGCTTCCCATCCGGGCTCACGTCGAGGCCCCGCAATGTGTATCCGGATCCCACCGGTGAGGACGCCCACCGGTCGCCGTCAAAGGTGACGAGATTCTTGTAGCCGCCCAGAAAGAGCACCCCATTGGGGCCCTGCTGAGTTACCCACGCCCTGGCATTGGGTCCGAGCTCGGAGGTCGAAAACGAGGTCACCAGCGGCACGCCGACCTGGTCTGCCCTTGCCGGTGTTCGGGCAACGCCAAGCATGAGCACCGCCGTTGTTGCGAGCCTAAGGGCTGAGCGAGCTAGAATGGCCGAACGCAAGACGGGGCGCAGTGTGGCGCCGACCTCCTCCCGTGGCTACAAGGAAATAATGTTCCGGAATTCCGGAACCCAGGGCTATGGAATGCCCGAATTTCAGGCTCTCGTCTCCGGCTGCAATCGTCCAATAATCGGTGTGACATGAACAAACTAAAACTACTCCTATCGTGCCTGATATCCAGCGCCATGATCAGCCTCG
>CAZGOX010000084.1:0-4220 GCA_964527955.1 uncultured Opitutaceae bacterium
GTAGCTGCGGCGCCCTGCGTCCATGCCCCATCACCGTCTTCAACGCCTGAGCGTCGGCGCCTTTTCCGCCCTGCGGCGGGGCATGGCCCGCCTGCGGGCCTCCCTTCACTCGAGGCCGGGCCTGGAGGCCTGGGTCTATCCCGAGGCGTCGAAGACGCCGGAGGCCAGCTACCGCGAATACAACGGATGGGTGTTCGGGCATTTCGGGGAACAGGAGAGGATGCTGGCCGACCGGCGGCGCATGGATTTTTACCACGCGGCAATTTCCCGGCACATCCGGCCCGGCGACCGCGTGATCGACCTCGGGACCGGCACCGGGATCCTCGCCGCCTTCGCCTCCCGCGCCGGCGCCGCCAAGGTGTACGCGATCGACCACTCGAGGATCCTCAGGCGCGCGCGCAAGCTCGCGGTCCACAACGCCGTGGAGAACGTGGAATTCATCGCCACCCACAGCAAGGACTTCGTGCTGAAGGAGCGCGTCGACGTGATCCTGCACGAGCAGATGGGCGACTGGCTCTTCAACGAGGCGATGGTCGCGAACGTCATCGACCTGAGGGACCGGCTCCTCAAGCCGGGGGGACGGATCCTGCCGAGCCGCTTCGAGCTGTACTGCGAGCCGGTCAAGCTGAAGGACGACCGGCACGTGCCGTTCCTGTGGGAATTGAACGTGCACGGCTACGACTACTCGTGCCTCGACCGAAACAGGCCGCAGGAGCCGGGGTACTATCACCAGCATGGGAGCGACCTCGGCCTGGTCGAATGTTTCCTGGGCCGCCCGGAGCCCGCGCTCGCCTTCGACCTGGAGACGCTGGTCGAGAGGGACATGCCGCGCGAGGTGCGCTTCTCGAGGAGGATCTCCATCCCGGGGAGGATGGACGGGCTGGCGGTATACTTCTGCGCGCGGCTCGACGGGGACATGGAGCTGAGCTCAAGCCCGCTCGATCCGAACCGCGCCCCGCACTGGGGATTCCTGGTCCTTCGCACGGACCGCGAGGATTTCCGGGAGGGCGATGTGATCGACATCACGCTTCGCGTGGAGCGCTGGCAGGAACCGGACTCGTGGCGCTGGAGCCACGCGAGGCGCACGGTTCCGGTATCCGGCTCCTGACCGGCACTTCCCGCAACCGACAATCCGGTGTTTACATTGCGATCGTTCGCGGTGATAAGAAGGGACGCCTTCTGGGAAAATTTCATCCCGGAGACGAGACAACCAACAGAGAAAGATCCAGAACATGGCAAAATCCAAAAAGAAGCCCGCCCCGAAAACGAAGTCGAAGTCCGCTGCCAAGAAGAAGAAGTAGCTGACCTTGCTTCGTCGCGGCGGACCGGCTGGCCCTCCAAGGCCAAGCTGGTCGCCGCGAAGGCGCTGCCCTCCCCGCCAATAGGGAGGGCATTTTTTTTGCACCGGGGGCGCGGTCAGTTCTGGTCGTCCTCGCGCAGGTCAAACTCCATGGTGACCGTCTCGCCCTTCCCGTCCGGGCGGGGTCCTATGGAGGAGGTCCGATGGAAGGCCTCGAGCACCGACCGGTCAAAGTCCGCGTTGCCCGAGGACCGGACGATCCGGACCCCGGACAGCGAGCCATTGGCTGCGACGAAGAACTCGAGGCGGGTCGCCAGGCGGTCGCTCGCATCCCCGGAGGCCTCGAAGTTCTCCTTGATCCGGGCCTTGAGCAGGGCGAAGTAGCCGTCGAGGAGATCTCCCTCCTCCCGGGAAAGGGCCTTGCCGCCCGCCCCGCCCTTCTTGTTCTCGGCGGAGCCGCCGACCACGCCCTCGCGAATCCCCTCGGCGTCGATCCTCTCGGCCCTTGCGGCGTTCGACTGGGCCGCCTTCCGCTCGAGCGCCTCCTCGCGGGCCTCCCGCTTCTCCTGCTCCGCCAGCTGCTTCCGGTACCTGGCCTCAAGGCGCGCCGCGCGCCGGCTCGCGGTGCGTTCGAGCACCTTCGTGAAATTCGTGACGGTGTCGGCCTTTTTCACGGGCGGCGCCTTTTGCAGCGACGCCTTGACCACCTTCTCGGGGACCGGCGCGGGCTCGACGGGCACGGTCTCCGCGGGCGCGGGCTGCCGCTCGACAACGGGGGTGCGCGGAGTCGCAAGCTTGAGCTTGATCCCTCCGGGAACCCCCAGCGCGGGCGCCACCGTGGCGGCGTAGTTGTCCCCGGCCCCGGCGACCAGTTCAAACACCTTGGGCGCCTCAGGACGGGTCGAGCCGACGCCGTAGGCGAGCAGCAACAGCAGGCCCACGAACCCGCAGTGGACCAACGCGGAGCACAGGTAGGCGTTGGTCGATCGGGCTGTCATGCTGGGAGGGGGAGCCGGCCTTGGGTCAACCCCCGGAGTCGGCCACGTCGTCAAACGTGAACTTGAGCAGGTTCGCCTTCTGCAGCTCGTCCATGAGCTGGATGATCCTGGCGTAGGGAACCTTCCCGTCGCCGCGGATCCGGATGACCGGGGGATTGCTCCTGGACGCAAAGCCGCGGAACCGCTCGCGCAGCTCGGAAAGCGGGACGGGGGCGGGCTGCTCGTCCAGGTAGTACCTCCCCTGCGCATCGATGGAGACCGCGACAAACTTGGTCGAGCTGTCGACCTTCGCCTGGGGCGTCTTCGACGCTTGGGGCAGGTTCACCGGGATCGTCTGCTCCTGGTTGATCAGCGGCGTGGCGATCATGAAGATGATCAGCAGCGTGAATCCCAGGTCGATCAGGTTGGTCACGTTCAGGTCGGCGATCGGCTGGGCGTGCCTCTGACGGCGGAAGGTTCTGGCCATGGCGGCGGGGATGGGAGGGTGGCCTGGCGCGGTCCGGTTACTTGCTCTCCAGCTCGATCCTGTCCGCGAAGGCGCTCGCGAAGTTCTCGAGCTCGGTGACCATCGTGCGCGTCTTGGCGAGGAGCCAGTTGTACCCGAACAGCGACGGGATCGCCACGAGCAGGCCGGAGACCGTGGTGAGCAGCGCGGCCGAGACGCCGGGCGCCAGCGTCTGGATGCTCGCGGTCTGCTGGACGGAAATCGCGCCAAAGGCTTCCATGACGCCCCAGACCGTCCCGAGGAGGCCGAGGAAGGGCGCGCCCGACACGATGCTCGCCAGGAAGATCATGCTCGATTCGTAGCGAAGGGTCTGGCGTGCCAGGGCCCGCTGCAGGGCGTTTTCGGCGTGCTCCAGCCGGAAGCGCGAGGTGTCCATCCCCTTCTCTTTGCCGATGGAGGCCGCCCGCCAGTAGGACTCGACCGCCTCGGTGAACAGGTCCGCATAGGGAATGGAGCGGCGGTTGCGGTACGACTCGGGCAGGTCGAGAACGCTGCGCTCGTCCCTGAGGCGCTGGTCAAACGCGAGGTTCAGGCGGCGGAGGTGGACCAGGTCGTTATGCTTGCCGATCATGACCGCCCAGGCGACGATGCTGAAGACACCCAGGCCGCAGACGATGACCTGCCCGACAGGGTCGCAGCGCAGGAACAGGGACATGGGATTGGCGGTCGCGAGGAGGGGCTGGAAGAGGAAGGCAGCGTGCATGAATGGAAAGGGGAAGCGTTGCCTTGTTTGCCGGCTCCTTCAATGGAAATTCCCGCGCGGGCCCAAGCGATTCTCATTGCCACGCCACCCCGGTGTTTCTTCGCTTGATCCCCGCAACCCTCGTATGGACAACAAACTCCGGACCCTGCAGGAACTCAAGTCCCGCCGCGCGGCGCTCGCCTCCAAGAAATGCTTCGTCGGATTCGACGGATTCGTCGACACGATCGTTTCGGCGGTCGACCTGCGCGCGGGCCAGGGCGACAACTTCACCCCCATCGCAACGCTCGGGGAGTTTGGAAAGCGCATTTCCGACGCCGCGGGCAAGAGCACGAACCTCGAGCTGTACCCGCGCATGGACAAGCTGGGCGGCAACGGGCCGATCATGGCGGGGGCGCTCCTCGCGCAGGGTCCTCAGGTGACCTGCGTCGGCGCCCTGGGCTCCGGGCCTGTGCACCCAGTGTTCTCCGACCTGGCCAGCCGCGGCCGGGCGGTTTCGCTATGCGAGTCGGCGCACACGATCGCGGTCGAGTTCACCGACGGGAAGCTGATGCTCGGGATGATGCGCAGTCTGGACCAGATCACCCCGCAGAACGTCGACGCGGCACTCGGCGGCGCCGCCGGCTACCGCGCCAGCGTGGATGTCGACCTCGTCGCCCTGGTCAACTGGACCATGATCCCGCACATGTCCGCGATCTTCAAGGACCTGATCGAGAA